>NZ_DKJS01000059.1:0-66989 GCF_002455205.1 Lysinibacillus sp. UBA6686
ACCATTTAGTTTTTCAACACTAAGAAAAACCCTGATGCAAATGGCATCAGGGTTTTGTTGTTGTTTATTCTAATATTGGCTCATTTTCAATTGGCTTTGTCACTTCGTTATCTTCACCAACAACCTCTTCTTGTTGGTAAATTGCCTTACCAGATTTACGTAATACGAAATAGGCACAGCCAAAATTACAAAACTCATATAAATAATCTTGAAGCGTACTAATTTTCGTATCGAAAGTAGATTTTTGATTTTTATCATCAAAAAAGCCTTTTAAGCGTAATTGATTATAGCCCCAATCGCCCACAATATAATCATATCTGGCTAAAATATCTGAGTATCGCTCATTAAATACTTCCTCTTGAAAGGCGTCTCGGTAATCTTCAATAATCTCATATTCATATCCATCAATAATAATCAAAGTGACACCACCTATTCTATGACAGCTTTTGCTTTATAATTCTGCTTGTAATTGTCGTTCTTTTGTTGCTGCATTCACTTGCTCATCAGCATGATAGCTACTACGAACAAGTGGGCCAGCCTCGCAATGCTTAAAGCCTTTTTCCATCGCAATTTTACGTAGCTTCCCAAATTCTATTGGAGAATAGTACTTTTTAACAGGCAAATGCTTTTTCGTTGGCTGTAAGTATTGACCGATAGTCATAATATCTACATTATTTGCTCGTAGATCGTCCATTACTTCCAAAATTTCTTCATGTGTCTCACCTAAGCCGATCATTAAAGAAGACTTTGTAGGGATATCTGGCTGCATTTCTTTTGCCAAGCGAAGGAATTCTAAGGAACGCTCATATTTTGCACGTGCACGTACTCTAGGCGTTAAGCGGCGCACCGTCTCAATATTATGGTTTAAAATATCTGGCTTTGCGTCCATTAAAATTTGCAGGTTCTCTTGCAAGCCACCTAAATCAGATGGTAGGACTTCTACAGATGTAAACGGACTCTTACGTCGAATCGCACGCACCGTCTCAGCGAGTACTTGTGCGCCACCATCCTTTAAGTCATCACGCGCAACCATTGTAATAACAACGTGCTTCAAATTCATAATGGCTACCGAATCTGCTACACGCTCTGGTTCAGCTAAATCTAGCTCATTTGGTAAGCCTGTTTTAACTGCACAAAAACGGCAAGCACGCGTACAAACGGAACCTAAAATCATCATTGTTGCTGTACGACGTTCACCCCAGCACTCATGAATATTAGGACAGCGTGCTTCCTCACATACTGTATGCAGATTTTTTTCACGCATCAGTTTTTTTAGCCCTTTATATTCATCATTTGTGTTTAGTTTAATTTTTAGCCAGTCCGGTTTTCTTAAATGTTCTTCCTTATTTGTGCTTGTAGGTTTACAAGATGTCATACGAATATCGCCCCTATCAAAAATGTGCTTTTTTTATATTAACTATCTTTACTGTTGTCAATGTAACATATTAAAGGAACGGCAACAACTATCACAGCAACTTTTCTATTTATCAAATGGTATAGGTATTTCAAGTGATGGCTGAGTCCCCTCAGTACCATTTGTATAAACATTGGGTACAGGCCCCCTTGTCAATCCCATTGCAACTGGGATATCCTGCGTAATGGTTGAGGATTTACTAGCGAATGGGACAATGATTTGTACATTTACCTCTATACGAATTCCTACTTCCACAAACGCACTGTTAATACCATATTCCGTTATGGAAGAAGTAACATCACTATGCACATTACCAATTACATGAAAGCGTGCTGGAATTTTAGGACCTAAATTCCCCAGTAGTGGAATATTAGCTGCTTGGCTTATTGGTATATAAAAAACAATCCCATTTCCTTCTTTTATTTTATTTAAATCATATTCAATATTATCGAGATCAGGCAAACTCGATAAATCTCCTAGTTCTGCTTGCTCCAAATACATTTTTACTTGCTTTACTGTGTCTGCACGTACTCGATTAATGATTTCTGTATTAATTTTCAAATCAGAGCTGCTGTTGGGAGATACTTCTACAAGAACGTCATTAATATCTAAAACATTTAAAGATGCTTTACTCACAACATAGGATGCAATTTTATTGGTTTGTACTTCAGCATATTGTAAGTAGGTGGGCATAAGTCGCTCGTTCAAAAAATAAATGAATAAAGAAACACCTATAATGATGCTTACGATTAACAAGGTCAAACGATTTAACCGTTTTCCCTTTTTTCTATAGCTACCATAATGACTATAATTACTATATGATCTTAGTTTCATTCTTTTTCGAGGGAAAAACAAAAAAATCTCCTCCTGTTCCATAAAATATGAACAGGAGGAGATTTTTATTCGACCTTGGACGGTACAACATAGTCTGTTTCTACACATTCAATTGTTAAGCCAGGGTAATCCACTAAATTAATTTCATATGTAGCTGATAGTAATTGATTTTGCTCCTCAAAAACACGAATAAATGGGTATGCAGCATTCAAAGTATTTTGTCTTGATACGATGCCTCTACGATTATCCGATAATTTTAAAATAACTCCATTTGGATAATGGACAACCGCCTTTTTCAAAGCTCTCACAATACGTGCATCATAAATAGTACCTGCACCCGCCTCTACAATTGCTAGGCCCTGTGATGGTAGCATTTTCTCACGGTAAACTCGATTTGTGGTCACCGCATCAAAGACATCAGCGACACCAATAATTTTAGCAAACGGATGAATTTCGAAATCAACTAAGCCTCGAGGATAGCCACTGCCATCAATGCGTTCATGGTGCTGGAATGCACAGTGAGCTACTAGCAATGATATAGAATGTAAATTACGTAACAAATCAAAGCCATAACGTGTATGCTTTTTCATCGTATCAAATTCCTCATTGGATAAGCGTCCAGGCTTTGTGAGAATTTCCTTTGGTACCATTAGCTTGCCTACATCATGTAACAATGCACCAATGCCTATCAAACGTAAATCCTCTGCTGAATATCCAAGCTCCTTCGCAATAGCTATCGAATAGAGCGTAACCTGAAAGGAATGTTGGTATAAATATTCATCAAATAAATATGCATCTGTAAGTATTGTTAAAATTTCATCATTTCCGGTAACTGCTGACAGTAACTCATCTACAATTGAGACAATCGCTTTTGACTGCTGGTCAAGTATATAAGAGGCATTCACTGGATTTAATCCATCCATTGATTGAAAAGAACTCTTAATGGTTGAAACTGCCTTATTTCGCATTGCAGTTGGAACGGTTTCCTTTACTTCAATCCCTTCAGAAATTTCATCATCTATATATAAATAATGCATATTTAATTCCTGAAGTCTTTGAATAATGCGGTCATTTATCACAACATCCTTCTTTAATAAAGGATGTCCAGCCTCATTCCAAATAGTTCTTCCTAATACCATTCCTTCTTTTAATACATCGATTGAAATTAATCGCATGACCTCTTCCCCAATCCATTCTAAAAGCATTGATTTCTACGGCTTAAAAATTCTTTGCCCATAATCTATCATAATGTTTCGTAAAAATTCTGGTAGAATATATTTTTTCTTCGCATATTTAAAACTTGGATAAAAATAACCAAATGTAAATAAATCAAGTGTTACTAATTTATAAATTCGATCGTTATCTGCAAGCTTTCCATTGATAAGTAACTGACGATCCTCATTCATGGAAAAGCCATAAGTCAGCATCTTTCCAAAGATTACGCCCCTAAATCCTAGTCCTTTCAACTCAATATAGGGCCACTCTTCATTTTTGGATTGCTGGAATACTTCTTTCATTTCTGCAACCGTTAATTCAATCGTACATAAATTAATTGGATGTGGGAAAATCCTATGCAAGTCCAGTGCCGTTACAGTTCCCTTTGGTAGACCCTCTAAAAATATTCCTGCATTAAATAATGCACAGTCTGCTCCGCTTTTATCCAAGATGGCCCGTGCAAATAAATCGGATAATTGCGAATAATGGAACCATTCCTTATTGTACGATTTTTCCGTTGTAAATATTGGGATATCTAGTAATTGCTTGCCTTTTTCCTCATATGACTGTACAATATCTAGCTCATTTTTAACCTTTGGCAAATCCTTATTATGAATTAAACTATCCTTTTTTTCAACAATTTTCCTCAGTTTTTTATCATATTCTACCACAAGATGCCCTGTATATTGTCCAAATTTTCCTCCACCTGTTAATAAAACGCCATTAACAAGCTTTCCATTCGGAAGAATATGATGGGTATGTGAACCAAAGATTACATCTATTTCTGGGCACTCCTCCGCTAAAAGCTCATCCTCTGTCACACCTAAATGTGACAAACAGACGATAATATCTACTTCATTACGAAGCTGAAGAGCTAGCCGAATTAATGTTCCCCGAGCATCGTCCATTTGCCATTTTAATTCTTTATAATAAATTTCAAACATAGCTGTGGCTGCAATTACTGCCAGCTTAGTACCATGTGTTGTGGTTAATATAACATAGGGCTTCATCCAAAAAGGATTACTTCCCTGTGAGGCATAGACATTGGCAACAACAACCTCAAACGCTGCCTCATCATACAAATGATATAGCTCTTCGTGTGACAATGTTATACCTTCATTATTACCAATGGTCACAACATCGTAACCCGCTTCATTTAGCAGTTTCACATTCCCCTTACCAATTGTAGCCTCTGTATAAATATTGGAACGATCTAAATGATCACCTACATCAAAAAGAAAACTTGATTCGCCCAATGTTGCGAGCTCCATACGCTGCTCTTTCACATAATTTTGCATTCGTGGCCAATACTTAAAATGACTGTGCAAATCATTCGTGTGAAAAATATGAATTTTTTCCAGCATTTTAGCCACCTCTTCTTTTCATTCACATTATTATCTCAACAAGAGATATTCACAATAAACCTTCAATTATGGATCTAATTCCCATCAATAATAATATAACGCGCAACGCTACAACAAGTGTCTCTGATTTTATTCTTTTATTTAATGCTGCTCCAAGCTTTGCACCGATATAGGCGCCTGGGATTACAGGAATTGTATAGAGCCAAGGCACATGTCCTAAATATATGTGACTCGCCGAACCAACAAGCGAGGAAAGAAACACTAGAAACATCGATGTTGCCACAGCAACATGTGGTGGGAATAAAAATAAAATTATCATTGCAGGAACAATCATTGAGCCACCACCGATACCAAATAATCCAGAGGCAAAACCTATACAAAACGTTAAAATAATGGCAAACCAAATTGGATATCCATAAATAAAGGTATTACCTTCAGTATCTGTAAATTCTCGCTGCGTCCCATTTTTTACAAACCATTTTACTGGTTTCAATTTATCACGTACAAGTAATATTGTCGCTAAAATAATAAGTAAAATACCAAAATATAAATTAAATGAAGGTAAATCTAATCCCTTATTTACCCACGCACCAAGCATTGTTCCTGGGACACTACCTATAAAAAATAGTAAACCGCTTTTATAATCAACAGTTTTGGATTTCATAAAGCTTAAGGTTGAGGCAAGCCCAGTAAAAATCATCATTACAACAGATAATCCAACCACTTTTTGGGGTGTTATATCTGGAATCATTCCTAGATTCAATCCTACGAATAATGTTGCTGGCACTAATATTATGCCCCCGCCTAGTCCAACTAGTGCACCTACTAAGCCGGAAAACAGTGCAATAATGACTAAAAGAAAAAATTCCATTATAGTTCCCCTTCAAACATATTTAATTGTTTAGGTGCTAGTCCGACATCTTTAATGTCTAAGATACCTTGTAGCTCCTTCGCATTTTTAGCAGCATGCAGTCCTGAATTATTATTAAATAATACATAAAGCTCCTCCACCTCAGTCTCAAGCCCTTTGATATGATGCCCAAGCTGCTGCAATTCTTCTTTATTATAATCGTATAAGAACCGAACTTTTCGCCAATTTTCAGCATTTCCGGTGTTACGCCAGCCATGAATATTGCGACCATGAATTCGAATAAGTGCCTTCTTAGCAGTAACAGTAGGATAAAATGGAACTGATCCAACACCTGCTTGTGGCTCATCACAAATGGTATGAATAAATTGTTGCTCTCGTAAGAAATTCATAGTTTGCTGCACGACAGGCTCTGCATACCATGTTTGATTTCTAAACTCTATAGCCACCTCAAAATCCTTAAGCTGCTGTCGTATATACAACAAATATTGAACATTTTTTGCCTGACAATCAAACCACGGCGGAAACTGAGTAAGAATCATTCCTAGCTTACCATGGTATTTAAATTCATTGGCACATTCGATAAAGGCATTAAACATATCATTTTTTGATTCAAAAGGAATATCCCCCCGTAAATGCCCTGTCATGCCTTGATAGGCTTTGACAACAAAACGGAAATGATCCGGCGTATCCTGACACCATTTTTGTACATTCTCTTTAGATGGTATAGCATAAAAAGAAGTGTCTACTTCAACCGTTAAAAAATGACCCGTATAATCGAATAATTTATCTTTTGAGGCAGTCACTCCACTGTAAAGTGAAGGATGATCGCCCCAACCAGTTAATCCAACTCGTATCATGTGACCCCCTCCTCTATGTACATTATCATAGCATACAGTTTCTACTTCCATATAAACACAAAGTAAAAAAATCGTATTCACTGATTCTAAGAACGAATAAAAAAACTGCACCCGATTGTTTAATGTGTACAACAATCGGGATACAGCATACTAATACATTTCCTTTTTTTATTAAACCAAGTAAATGGTTTGATCCTTGTCTTCACCAATTATTTTAGAAGGTATTGTTGAACACTTTCTAAGAATTTAATTCGGCTATATGCTGGGCCACCTTCCATAAGAGGGTCTACAACGTTGACAAATACTTGATCATTTTTAAAGGCAGTAATATTTTGGACAATTGGATTCTTTTTAAAATCTTCTAATGCATTTGGGGCATCAGCATTTTCATCAGCAGAGAATTGTATAAACACATAGTCTGGGTTCATATCAGCCAATTGCTCCACAGAAATAGCTTCCTGTGACTTAGCCTTGCTTACCTCATCAGGTACTTCTAAGCCAAGCTCTCCATATAATACAGGATTGAAGAACACCTCTTTTGGATACACATAAGCTTGTCCACCTCGCATACGAATAGCTGCCACTTTTTGACCTTTTAATTTCTCAATTAACGTTGCTTTAGCTGCTTCGATATCAGCCTTATATGTAGATAGGATTTTCTCTGCGTCTGCTTGTTTACCAGTTAATTCAGCTAATAAATTTAAATTATCTTCCCAGTCTGTAGAGATATGTGAAACTAAAATTGTAGGAGCAATTTTCTCCAACTTCCCATGTACTTCCTCTGGAAACTTTGTTGAGCCTAAAATAACATCTGGAGCTAATTCTACTATTTTTTCAAAGTTCGGTTTTATTTTCTCCCCAATGGATTCAGCTTTGTCTGTCACAGAAGCATAGAGTTCAGGGAATTTTCCACCAACAGCAATAGCTCCTACTGGATGCACATCAAGTACAACCATATCTTCCATTGCCTCCATTGCGCCTGTTACAACGATTCTTTCTGCTTTTTGTGGAACTGTATAGCTTTCACCAAGATATTCTATTGTTCTTGTACCTTTTTCATCTGTACGCTCTTGTTTGGTTTGTGCTGTTTCCCCGCTTTCGTTTTTATCAAGTGATGTATTTTGCTCACTTTCCTTTTCTCCTGAGCAGGCAGCTAAAACGAGCATAAATAATGTAATAAAACCAATAAGTAAAAATTTCCTTTTCATTCTGTCAAAAACTCCTTTGTCAATTATGTGTGAATACCAATCTTTCTGTTTAACCGCCTCTTTCTATGTAGTTATTTTGAAAAAGTATTATCAGCTCCTGATATAAGTGATATTGATAATCATTATCATTGTAGTATTAAATCATTATAAAATCCAGTGTTATTTCATTAATTAGTGAAATTAATTATCAATTAGACTTTATTTATACAAAAAAGGCATCCTAATTAAAGGATGCCTTTTTATGGGTATTTCATTAAAATTAAAGTTTTACGATGTTTGTAGCTTGTGGTCCACGTTGACCTTCTTCTACTGAGAATTCAACTTTTTGACCTTCTTCTAATGTTTTGAAACCGTCACCTTGGATTGCTGAGAAGTGAGCGAATACATCATTTCCGCCTTCTACTTCGATGAAGCCAAAACCTTTTTCTGCGTTAAACCATTTTACTGTACCTTGTGTCATTTATATGACCTCCACTAATTGTATTAAATAAAATCATTATTGCTTCAAAAGAAAAAAATTCACAAATTACAAAAAGTATCTAACAAAACACGATTACTCTTTGTAATTTGTGAATTCATTGTTCTACCGCAATTAATTTTATTACTTTAATTCTATGATAAGTTTTTGTATTTGTCCAGTATAATGTCACTATTACCCAAAAAAAGTCTAGAAATCAAAGATTTTGTGACGTTCTCTGTCTGACTTGTGTACTTATCGCATTATATAATCCTTCTTTCAGAATATCTGCTAGTAGCAACTATGTATGAAATCTAACCTTTTTTCTAACAAAGAGAGAGTTTGAAACCAGAAAGAAAAAAGGAAATAATTAAATTGATAGTTGGAGGCGATTTGTATGAAATTAAGATTTGAATCAGAGGAAGGAACTTCCATATTGAATAATCTTTATTTTGATGGCTATTTAAAAGTGTTTGCAAATGATAACAATGAAGACGAGCTACTTTTCTTTACCACTACTGGACACAGTACTATTTTAGGTGATTTTACTAGCAAATTGAAAACACTTCATCAAACAGGAAAAAGTCAAAAATTAAACCCATTTGGTAACGTAGATATTCTTACTTTAGAAAAAAATGGGTCCAAACTTATAGTTTCTCATTCTAAAAGAGTTGGAGAAAATAATCAGTGGCAACATATATACAATTTTACAGAGTTTGTAGTAGCTTATATCAAAGAATTACAACGATATTTAGCTACAGCGAAAAAAGCAGATACAAATATCACGACAATGAATACTTATGTTTATCTGAAGGAGGGATTAGACACATTACAGGCGATTATTAAATAAACTTTTATTAAGCAAAGATCCTAAAAAAGACCAAGACAGCAATTAAGCTTATCTCGGTCTTAGGATTTTAATTTATCAGGGAATAAATATAAGTGTCATATGAAATATTATTTTGATGTATATATTTTTTTAATACCCCTTCTTTTTCAAAGCCAGCTTTTGTTAACAGCTTGTTCGAGGCATCATTTTCAGTGAAAACGATTGCTCCTATACGCACTAACTTCATCTCTTGGAAGCCGAATGAAATTACTTTATTAACGGCTTCCAGTGCATAGCCTTTTCCCCAACTCTCTGGGAAAAGTGCATAACTTATTTCTGCTCTTTTATGCTCAGTTGACCACTCTTGAAAACCAATGGTACCAATTATGCCTGCTTGCCCTTTTAATTCTATTCCCCATTTAATTCCGCATTCTTCCTCATAGCTCTTTGAAAAGTTATTAATTATTAGCCTAACTTGATCTAAACTCGTTAATGGATTCTGCCCATAATGACGTAGTACATCAGGATTAGAAAAGCAATTTAGAATTGCCTGGGCATCATTCACTGTGAGCTCTCGTAGCACTAATCGATCTGTATGTAAAACAGGAAACATTTTCACACCTCTTCCAAGTAAGTTATATCTTACAAATTTTATATTAAAAGTATGAGGATTGCATTACTTATTTTTCTTCATTCAGCAAAATGTTTTCTGTAGTGAAAGTATAGTGGCAGCTACAATTATGCCAAGGCGAAATTGATCATGTCTTCACTAAATGATAATATGCAAATCTAGTAACAATTAGTGATTATCTGTTCATTCCTCAAATCCCATTCCTGAAAACTTTAAACACCTTACACCTGTCCGTTCAAATTAAAACAGAACAATATTAAGTAACCAATCTTTTAAAAGATTAGTGATAATATATTTCTTAATATTAATTTGGAAACTGTTAATCACCTTCTACGAAGCGAGTAATTATTGCAAAATGAACTATGTAGATTATAAAGGTCTCATTGTTTTCAGACATGTTATCATACACTCACCCATTACGAAGTGTTTTCTTATCTCCATAACCAACCTTACAAGCAAACTAAAATTTATTTAAACATAAAAAAACATCAAACATTATTTTTTTTGATGCAGCCATTTCGATAATATTTAACTCAATAAATCCCCTTTAAGAAAACTTAGTTACATTGTTTGACCTTCCCCTTACAGGATACTTTATATTTAAAGTAATTTAAAAGGAGGTGATTGTTATGCTTACAATTGGTGAGTTTTCAAAAATATCACATCTTACACTCAAGACGCTGCGATACTATGATGAAATTGGACTTTTAAAGCCTGATTTCATTGATGCTAATAATAATTATCGCTATTATAATTTTTCCCAGCTAGAAACAGCTTTATTAATAGCACGATTAAAAAACTATTTATTTTCGTTAGAAGACATCAAAATTATTTTAACTAATAGAGAGGATACCGAACTCCTTAGTAATAAAATGAAAATCAAACAAGAAAATCTGACACAACAACTCACAATTTATTCTTCTATGTTAAAAGAATTAAAACTAGATATTCAAGTGTTAGACAAAGATGGAAATATCATGAGCTATTTAGATCAGATTGAGATTAAACTTGTGGATCACATAGCCTATGATATCTTTTCTCAACGAAAAAAAATAAATACCGCTGATTTTTTAAAACACTTTAGTGAATTATTTAGTAAAATCTTGTTTAGAAATTTATCACCTAGCGCAAAACCACTTACTATTTTCCATAGTTCTGAATATGAACCTGATAATTATGATGTCGAAATTGCGATTCCACTTACAAATGCCACAAATGAAACAAAAGTGTTTAATCCTGGTCTTTGCGCAATGGCTACGCTTATTGGTTCTTACGATAAACTACCTTCCATTCATACTAAACTACATGTATGGATAAATGAAAATAACTATAAATTGAATGGTGCACCGTTTGAAGTTTATCAAACAGACCCCTATAGCACACAAGAGGATAATAGTATCATAGAAGTATTTTTTCCAATTAAATATAAATAACGAAGGGGTGCCTTATTGTGTATGGTATAAACAATTCTACGATAAAAGAAAAAATCTTAATTTTAATAGCTGAGATTATCTATTTAATCACTGCATATTATTTACTTTTCATTACATATGAAAAATCCGCCATTTCTCTCGGACTTTTTATTGCTTTAAT
Source organism: Lysinibacillus sp. UBA6686 (assembly GCF_002455205.1). Classification (NCBI taxonomy): domain Bacteria; kingdom Bacillati; phylum Bacillota; class Bacilli; order Caryophanales; family Bacillaceae; genus Lysinibacillus; species Lysinibacillus sp. UBA6686. Next base: position 11,274 of record NZ_DKJS01000059.1, read on the forward strand.
TATTACAGCTTTGCGATTAACAGCTATGATGTTTATATGGTTACCTAGAGGTATTGCAATGCAGGAAGCTCTCATGAACAGTATAGCCTTTGGGATTTACTATTTGGGCTTTCCCATTTTAATGATTACTAGTAAACAGGATCCAAACTTAACAATACTCATTGTAGGTTGGATATTATTTTTAGGAGGGAGTATGTTAAACACAATTTCTGAATTGCTTAGAAAACCTTTTAAAGACAATCCTCTAAATAAAGGTAAGCTCTATACAGGCGGTTTATTTAAATATGCGATTCATATTAATTATCTTGGAGATTGCCTTTGGGTACTAGGCTTAGCGCTAATCTCTAACAATATTTATAGTTTGCTAATTCCTCTTGGTTTATTTTTCGTATTTGTTTTTGGCTATATTCCAAAATCAGATGATTACTTACAAAACAAGTACGGACAACAATTTACATTATATAAACAGAAAACTAAAAAACTAATTCCTTTCATTTGGTAAAAAGTTACAAATTCAAAGTCAAAGATCACCTGTAATTGGGTGATCTTTTTTACTCAAATCAAAATTAATTCAGTACCTAGTCATTTTCTTGATAACTAATATTTTTCATAGGTTTTTTCTCTATTAAACAAAGGCAGGCTAAGGTTTCCCCTAGCCTGCCTTTGCTATATCTTATTTTGAAAGCTGCTCATTTCCATCTTCATCAATAAAATATGAGTGAGATTTCGCTGCTTCTTCAATGTCATCAAACGCCCAGTGAGTTGCTTTTACATCTGGGAAGCTTGTTGTTGTTACGCCTTGTAGTGGACCACGCTCGAACATGCGGTTCATCATCACCACAGCCTGGGCACGTGTTAAATGCTCGTCTGGCGCAAAGCTACCATTCTGACGACCATTGATGATGCCTGCCGTACGATTTGCTTCGATAATCCATTGTGCCCAATGACCTTTTGTATCATTGAATGTAATCGCTACCTTCTCTTCGATAGGCAGTTGCTTAAAGTTCGCTACTACCGTTGCCATTTGCGCACGCGTAATGTTTTCACTTGCACGGAAGTTACCATTGACGTCGCCATTCATAATGCCACGCTCTTTGACAAAGGCAATGGCACCCGCTGCGTAATGATCACTTGGAATATCCTTAAATGGTGCAGTGTTTGCTGGTCCATCTGTATAGCCTAAAATACGCGCAATCATTGTTGCCACTTGAGCACGTGTTACGTTTTTCTCGGGGCCGAATGTGCCATCTGGGAAGCCTTTAATGTACGCTTCATGCTCTTTTACTTCTAGGGATGGCTTTGTTTCTTCCTTCTTATTGACCTGAATAATCGTAAATGTACTGAACTTCTCGACTGTGAAGCGTAAGCCTAGCTCACCCTTCGCCATTGTTACTACCTCAGGGATAATTACTTTCTTCTCCCCGTCGGAGTGTTCAATAAATACCGCTAATTGCTTCAGGAATGCCTCACGCTCTGCTGTATTTGTTGGGATTTTCACGCCTTTTAATGGCAATGTTACCTGTACAGGACGACTTGGCATATTCGTTTCGATTGTCATTGGACGTGCTATCACATGGACATCATTGCTTTTCAGTGTCTCACGTACTACGCGCTCTACACGTGCACGCTCTTCAATCGCTTGACGCTCACTTTCCTTTTTCACGGGTACTAAACGGAAGTAGAAGTTATCGTCAATGCCTTCCATTGAACTCACTGGAATCGCAATATGTCCATTTTCCGATGAAATTTCTAACGATAAACCGTTATCACGTAGTAATTTCAGGGATTCTTTTGGAATTTCGACCTTCGCTTCCTTCACTTCATCATTGACATCTGGCAATACGATACGAGCAATATTGTTGCCGATTTCCTTTGCCTTTGCCACAGCTTCTTTGGCATTCGCTTCTGTAAGAGCTACGAAGTCCGTGATGTCGCCGTTGGCATGCTTAGTACGTTCAATTTCTACTGTTGTTTTTTCCAGTGGTTTTTCTCCATCGATTTCAAGCTCCACTCGGATTTTTGTTTTTGTGTCGCCCGGTGTCGGCGTAACTGGTGGTGTTGGGTTTGGCGTCCATGAACCACCCCCACCTGTGTAGGCATCGCGATATACTTTAATCGTATATTGTCTTACATTGCCATTTGCATCTTTCACTGAAATGACAATGATATTTTCCCCTACCTGTAGTGGAATTTGTCCAATAGCACCTAACTGTCCATTAACCGTTGTTGTGACTGTAGCGCCAGCCTCTACTGGAATCGCCGTAAAGTCAATGACGGATGTTGAATAGCCAACTGTCATTGTGTAATCTGTTACCCCTGTTTGGAAGCTTGGGCTTAACGTACCTGTTGATGGAGTTAATGTGCCTAACCCTTTGCCTATTTTCACAAGCGCATTTTGTGCCCCTGTTAATGCTGCTAATGCTTTGTCTACTTCTTCCTGTGTTGCATTTGGATTGGCTAGGATTTCTTTTGCTTTATTTAAAGCTGTTTGATAGTTCGACCAGCTTGCCGGTGTATACTCACCTGCAACTAAATTTTTACCTTCTTCTACTTTTTGCTGAAGTGGCACTTTGTTCACTATTGGTGTTGTTGCCACTGCGAATGTATGTTTCTTTGTTACCGTTTGTTGACCATTTGTTGCTGTTGCGATAATTGTGTATGTGCCATCTGGTAAATCTGTTGGTGGTGTAAATGTCCATTCACCTGTCGTTGGGTCGACTGTTGCCGCCACATCTACCAACAGAGGCTCATCCTTGTCATTTTTCAAGATAATTGTTACTGTAGATGGCGTTGTCGTTACATCCACCTTCCCACCAATTGTTGGCTGCGGATTAGCCGTCACTGCGTCTGGCTTCGTAATTTGGAATGCAGAACTATATGGATCTTCTACAGGCAATTCAAATTGTTCGATTGCTGCACCATTTGTTCCTTGTAAGTTCCCTGTGCCATCGTATTTCACTTTTACAGCTTTATCTGTGACGTCTGGATTATTCGGGAAGGTTAACACTAACTTATCCCCAACTATTTCAAAATCAGTAGGTACTACTTTAGTGCCATCCACTGTTATTGCAAAGCCCGCTAAATCTGTTAATTGAATATTTTTATCAAACGTTACTGTGACTTTATTGGCACCTGCAGTTTGTTCAAGTACAGCTGTTTTTGCTTTTGGTTTCACAAGTACTAAATTATCTATGGCATTTGATAAATTTGTTAATGCCTCATTTACCTCTTCTTGTGTAGCAGTTGGATTCGTTAATACGGCTTTCGCTTTCGTTAGTTCTTCTTGATATTTACTCCAACTTGCTGGTGTATAGTTTTCTTCCGTTAATGTGCCTTCTTCATTTACCTTTTTTTGTAGCTCTGTTTTGTCTATTAATGGTGTTGTTGGAACTAATGAACCCCGTGCCTCTGTTAATGCTGCTAATGCATCATCTACATCTTTTTGTGAAGCATCTACATCAGCTAAAACTGATTTTGCTGCAGTTAATTTTAGTTGGTAATCATTCCAACTACTTGTTGTATAATGAGCTTCTGTTAAAGTCGATTCTTTATCAACTTCTGCTTGTAGAGGTTCCTTATAAACAGTATCTGCCTTAATTTGATCTGCTGTTAATGTAATTAAACGGAAGCCTACAATTTCTCCAGTAAGATCATCTACTTCGTAAATGCCGACATACTTAATTGTTGTTGCATCGACACCTGCTATATCAGCATCTGAAGTGTAAGGCTGTGCCCCAGTCGGAATAGCTTCACCTGGGAATGGGAATGACAATATTTTGTCAGAAACAACCATTTTCAATGATGTACCGCTAGATTTAGAGGGTGCCACATCTACTTTCGTTGTACCAGGATTAGTTCCTTTTGATGCTGTTGCTGTTAGTATCTCAGCAGGAGTAATTGCACCATCCCAGAATTTTATAGAATATACTTTCCCGCCTGTTGTTTTTTCAAGTCCGCCTGATTTATAGTCATCATGGAAAAAACCAAATCGAATTTTGCCATCTACAATAGAGGGGGTAGCTTCTCCTCCTATATCGTTTACTTCAATTTCTTTTTCGAATACACCATCCACCATCATATAGGCAGTGAACTTTTTTGTACTTTCATCTCTTGTAGCAATAATATCAATAATACTTTTTGGAGCAGCTGATGTAATTCCATCAGTACCTATGTTATAGAATTTTAATTTATTTTTTCCTGCAAAATAAAATCCTGTATCCAAAGTTTTATTTTTATAATCAATAATTTTTGTCCAGGTACTATTAAACATATCATAAGAAAAACGTACACTTATTGTATAGCTTTTATCAATTCCTTCTGCTACTTTAGCTGGATCAATATCTAGCGTGAAACCACCTCCACGTTGAGTATTTGTTGTCCATTGCCAATAAGGTCCTGTACTATCAGAACCGTATGCTGTAGTTGTATTACCGTATGTGTTGTTGTTATGTGTTCCAGAGACCTCTGTTAATGTAGAATTACCTTTTTTATCTGCTGGTAATATATTTCCTGATCCTTGGTCCGTAAATTCATAATCTACAATTAATTCAGGTGATGCGCTTGCTGCTTGTGCTTGTTGTGGAACACCCATAAATGACACTGTACTCGCTACTAAAATCATCGCGAGAAACGTATTTAATATTCGTTTCCATCCTTGTTGTCGCTTTGTCGCTTTCATTTTGTTCCTCCAATCTTTTAAAAATTTCATAGATTTACTGATTCAATTTACCCTCCTTTCAATAGATTACCCCATGCTTAACTATAGTAAATCGACCTATACAAAATCTGAACAACCTTTCTAACCAGGTATTAATGAACTTCCATATAAACAATATTTCCTTTACTAGATAAAAAAAAAGAAGTATCCCACATTGAAATACCTTAGATATTGGTAATGTGAGCAAACTTTATTTTAAGACTACATTTGGAAAATAAAGTAGGTATACTTTGTTAAAATTAATTTAATTTTGAATATAAAAAGCCCAGGCTCAAAATTTATTGTGAACTGGGCTTCGTCATTGGTTAATGCGTGTTCATTTGTTTGTTTACAATGACATTGATAGATTACTACATCATTCTCAACAAAAACTGAACAATAGTATTTACTTTTACGTTGCTGAATAGTAAATGTATATTTTTTTTCGTTCTTGTGAGGGATATGTTTCAGTGATGAAAATATTTTTAATGCCTGCCTTGTAACACTCCTGGAATAACAAATACGGCAAGCAGTTTGTGCAGCTGGTAATAACTCAGCTAAACCTCGGCATGTAGTAGTTATGCTTGCACTTATTTCACATCATCCTTTGATTTGCCGTATTTTAAAGCCTGTGAACTGTCGTTAGGTCAACAACTTCACCAATGCGTACTAAAAAGTAATTCATTGCAAATGAAAACAGGCAAGGTAATTAACTTTGCCTGTTTTTATTAAAATCTATTTAAACGTTAACTAGAGTGAAGTTTGGTAGACTTTTATGCAGTAGCAAATTTGATGACGATTTATATAGTCCAAAACAACAGAAAGCGGTACTGAATCATCAATAAAATGAACATACAAATAGTTGCTACCAATATAGCATTCCATATTTTCCTTCTTCTGCTAACTTCTTTATTCCTAAATGATCTTAAAATAGGGATAGTTGCAATTATCATGCCAATAGAAAGAACTGCATTGATTATTAGGTGTATCCTAAAATCTCCAATTGGAGAGGACATAGCCGACATAAATCTCAATATAGTCACTATCATGTTGATCAAACTTAATAGACCGATAACTGGTAATAGATTTGTCTGTATATATGCCGGTATATAAAGAGAGGTTCCCTGCTTTTTACGTTTTCTCAATAAAATGACAGATATGAGCGCAGCAATGGAGCCTGTAATAAAAATTATTGTACAAAAAACAAAAGCAATCTGATTGATCTGGATGTTTTTGTTTAGCGGCATTTTTAAATAGTCTCGAATATTTCCTGTGCGAACCTTATCAACCTGACCATTTTCATCTAACTCAAAGGATAAAAAAGCGAGAGAGCCTCCGCTTCGTTCCAATATAGATGGATTGGAATCCATTCGTTCAAAAACCAAGGGGGCGACCTCTGCAAAGTGAAGTGTTTCTCGATTTGGATCGATGGAAGGTCGTACTTCAATTTCCCCGTTCCCCATATCCTTTACAACAATACTATCACCAGAAACCAAATATAAACTTGACAGGAAGTTGCTATGAATCATTCGGCCCGAATAATAAGTTCCACTAAGATTTTGGGTATGGAAATTTGGCACAGTAACCGTTGCTTGATGAGAAAACTGGGCAGAAAGCTTATCTACAATTTCAGTTCGCACACCACCCGATTCTCCCGCTACGTTGGTAAGCACACTAACACCGAAATTCTCTTCCGGGACGAGACTTAAAAATGCGGAAAAATTGGTTGTATTTCCTCCGTGTTCTAGTAAACGAACTCCGTTTTCCTGACGCATCCAAAACCCATGGGCATTAGAAGGCATACCGGCAGTAACAGAAAGGGAATCGGTATGCATTTCTTTAAGCGTTTGAGGTGAATTAAATAATGAGTTTTCTAAAGCACCCTCATAATCCATGTGGGCGATCATAAACTTTGCCATGTCTTCTGCGGTTGAAGTAATCGCTCCAGCAGGTGCCTCATTTAAAAAGTTTTCTGGTAGCAACTCGAATCCTTCTGACACACTGCCATAACCCTTGCTTTTATTTTCTGCAAACCCAGGTAGGTGATAATAATTTGCATAGGCAGTACTTCTTTGCATATGCAAAGGATCAAAGATATGCTTTTTTACATATTCTTCAAAGCGTTCCCCAGACTTCACTTCCACTATATATCCTGCAATGTCTGTACCGAAGTTAGAATATGCGATAACCGTTCCCGGTTCATATATTTGCTTGGGCTGATGTTTTGCACTTACCCATTTTTCAAGAGGAATGATTTTTTCTTTATCAAAAGTAAGCATTTCGCTTGCATTTTCTTCAAATCCTGCGGTATGGTTCATTAAATCTAATATTGTAATGGGTTTATCATAAATCAAATTAAGGCGCTCATACCCGATATATTCTCGTATATCGGTATGCAGATCAATCATTCCTTCTTCAACTAGTTGCATTACGGCTGTCCATGTAAAAATTTTGCTGACCGATCCAATTTCAAATACAGTAGATGCGGGATCGACAGGAATATCCTCCTTTATGTTTGCAACCCCATACCCTTTGCTGAAAATTAGCTTTCCGTCTTTAACTATAGAAACTGCCGCACCCGGTACGGTAACCCCTATTTTACCTTCCATAATATCATCAACTATTGTTTCGATTTTTGAAATATCCACACCGGATGGAGTTACTTCAGCACTTGCAAATGTTGACATGGGAAAGTAGAAAATGCAACTGAAAATTGTAATTACGGTGGTTACAAAAGCAACCAGCCTATTTGTTTTTTTCATTATAAGTCTCCTTATTTCCATTACGTAATCTTAATATATTTTTAGAAACACAAGTTTTATCTCTTTGTTTGTATACCTTGCCTGCCAGACGCGCATGTGTACTATGTACGCTTCAGTGACTTGATTAATTTTTTGGTTCGTATTAGAATTCATAAATGGAGTTCTCCTGTGTGATGGTGAATCAATTTAGGCGTTGACACTCATACATCATACAAGAGGACTTTTTCTTTTTAAGCTCCCGAAAATCCTTCTAACAGGAATGCTCCTAAAATAGGAAATAAGAACACCCCAGATAGATATAGCTTCTAAAAAACAGAATAGAAATTCCGATATAAATTTGTCCACAAATTCTTGCTTTCTTGTCTTATCCACTTTTTTATGTAAGACAACTCCAATCACAAGCAAAATTATGCTGACAGCAATATTTAAAATTATGAATAGTGGTACCTAATTTTTTAAAAACAGAAATACTTCAAAAAATCCCCAACCACCTTCATTTTACCTCCATTGATTTTTTCTCTCTTTATTCAAAAATTGTATCTATCGTACTATTTAATAGAAATTCAAATACTTCAAGATGGTCATAAGCAATTTTATCTTTCATTGTCACTATAAATAGCATCGAACTTATTACAGCATATGCTTTTTCTTTTTCAACTTTCAGTCTGAGCCCTGCAAGATCAATGGTCTCGTAGAAAAAATTAACGCTATCAAAATGTAGTTTTTCGATACGATCTTTAGGTATTTTGTTTAAAAAGGCTAAGAAATCTGGAGTTCCCAGATCATATAAAAATGGTGATTTATCAAATTCTTTAAAATGCCATTTCATGGCACTAATAAAACCAGCTTTGCCCTTTTCACTATTAATAATTTCTTGCAAATTGCTTTTCAACCTATTTTGCACACGCTCTAAGGTGTCACAAAACAAATCCTCTTTAGCCGAATACAATAAATAAAATGATCCTGTTGATATTCCTATTTTTGCAGTTAATTCACCAATACTTGTTTTCTTGTATCCATGTAATGCCCAACTCCGCTCACATTCAGTACAAAGCTTTGCTCTTAGCTCAATCTTTTCTTCATCAGAAAAGCCTTTCGGTCCTTTTGCCATCCATTACACCTCCTTATTTTATTATGAATTAATTTGTTTTTTAATTCATAATAAAATAATACTCCCTCTTGTATTGGCTGTCAACTAAATACTTGATTATATAAAAACGTTCAAGCATTAAAGATATAAGACTATCAACTGTACTATATGCTTTTGTATTTTTTAGCGAAGCAGGAATACGAATTAATGAGGCTTAGGCTTTACGCTGGTCAGATTACGAAGATAATAAAAAAATGTTGAAAGAGAAGGGTGACGTAATAACAATAATAAATTAACATTAACAAACTAAAAAAACATATATGATTTTTCAAAACTCTCTTGGAAATTATTTAGCTCCATCAACCGTACGAAGAAAGTATTGAGAAGTATTGCAAGGCAGCTGGCGTGGATTATATGGGAGCTCACTGTTTCAGACTACACACGCTGTTTTGCTTTTAGAATCCGGCGCAAGTATTAAATTAAATTTCAAATTTAGAGATAGTGAAAAAATAGAAGGAGACGAACTAAAAAAGTTCGCCTCCTACACTGATAACATCTGAATCGGCACGTTTCCGGTACGGCCAATTTTCATTGTTTATCTAAAAACCCTTATATATTAGGCATTTCAGGTGTATTACCCGATACTGCCTTCCATCTCAAATTTGATAAGACGGTTCATTTCTACTGCGTATTCCATTGGAAGTTCTTTTGTGAATGGCTCGATGAAGCCCATTACGATCATTTCTGTTGCTTCTTCTTCAGAGATTCCGCGAGACATTAAATAGAATAATTGTTCCTCTGACACTTTTGAAACTTTTGCTTCATGCTCTAATGAAACATTATCATTTAAGATTTCGTTGTATGGAATTGTATCTGAAGTTGATTGGTTATCCATAATTAACGTATCACATTCGATGTTTGCACGTGCACCGCTTGCTTTAGGACCGAAACGAACTTGTCCCATATACGTTACTTTCCCACCTTGTTTAGCAATTGATTTAGAGACGATTGTTGAAGATGTGTTTGGTGCCATATGAATCATTTTCGCACCTGCATGTTGGTGTTGTCCTTTACCTGCTAATGCGATGGATAATGTCATACCACGAGCACCTTCACCTTTTAGGATACATGCTGGGTATTTCATTGTTAATTTAGAACCAATGTTTCCATCAATCCATTCCATTGTACCGTTTTCTTCAACAACTGTACGTTTCGTTACAAGATTGTATACGTTGTTCGCCCAGTTTTGAATTGTTGTATAACGGCAATAAGCATCTTTGCGTACAATAATTTCTACAACTGCTGAGTGTAGAGAGTTTGTTGTATAAACAGGAGCTGTACATCCTTCTACGTAGTGTACGTGTGCACCTTCGTCCACAATAATTAATGTACGTTCGAATTGACCCATATTTTCAGAGTTAATACGGAAATAAGCTTGTAAAGGTGTTTCAACTTTCACACCTGGTGGTACATAGATAAATGATCCACCTGACCAAACAGCTGAGTTTAGTGCAGCGAATTTGTTGTCTGTATAAGGAATTACTTTACCCCAGTATTGTTTGAAAATATCTTCGTTTTCGCGTAAAGCAGAGTCTGTATCTTTAAACACAATACCAAGATCTTCAAGGTCTTTTTTCATGTTGTGGTAAACGACCTCAGACTCATACTGCGCAGATACACCTGCAAGATATTTTTGTTCCGCCTCTGGAATCCCTAATTTATCAAAAGTAGCTTTGATTTCATCAGGTACTTCATCCCATGAACGTTGTGTAGCCTCTGATGGTTTTACATAATACGTAATTTCATCAAAATCTAAGTCACCTAGATCGCCACCCCATTGTGGCATTGGTTTTGTATAGAAAGTTTCAAGAGCTTTTAAGCGGTATTCAAGCATCCATTCTGGCTCTTCTTTCATATTAGAAATTTCACGGACGATTTCTTCAGTTAAACCACGTTTTGAACGGAAAATTGATACGTCCTTATCATGGAAACCGTATTTGTAATCGCCGATATCAGGCATTTTTTTAGCCATCGTTTCTCCTCCGTTCATGCTATTGTATCTAGTCGTTAAATCCTTTCTAGTTAAGTGAAGACACATGTAGTGCCTTCGCTCAACTGAAAGAAATTATTTATTGCTTTACGCCTTTTTCCATTGCTTTCCAAGCCAATGTCGCACATTTGATACGTGCCGGGAATTGAGCTACACCTTGTAGTGCCTCAACATCCTCTAGGTCATATTTGTCACTATATTCTTCACCCATCATCATCTTCGAGAAAATTTCGGCAAGCTCTAATGCTTCCTCTACCTTTTTCCCTTTAATGAGCTGTGTCATCATAGACGCAGAAGACATCGAAATGGAACAGCCCTCACCATCAAATTTCGCATCCTCCACAATACCATCAGTCACCTTTAATGTTAAGTGAATACGGTCGCCACAAGTCGGATTGTTCATATCAATTGTTACAGCATCATTTTCTATCGATCCTTTATTACGAGGATTTTTATAATGATCCATTATGACTGAACGATATAATTGATCTAAATTATTAAAAGACATCGCCAAAATACTCCTTCGCAGAACGTAACCCTGCAACTAAGCGGTCAATATCCTCCTCTGTATTGTACAGATAAAAGCTTGCTCGCGCTGTCGCTACTTGCTGAAGACATTTCATTAGTGGCTGTGCACAATGATGACCTGCACGAACAGCAATACCATTCATATCAAGCACCGTTGCCACATCATGTGGATGTACATCGTCTAAGTTAAATGTCACTAGTCCACATCGCTTCATTGGATCACGTGGGCCGAAAATTTTAAGTCCATCAATTGCTTCAAGCTGATCCATGGCGTAGCCTACAAGCTTATGCTCATGCTCTGCAATTGTATCAAGCCCGATCTCAGTTAAGAAATCAATAGCGGCACCTAACCCTATTGCACCTGCAATAATAGGCGTTCCACCTTCAAATTTCCACGGTAGTTCCTTCCACGTTGACTCATAAAGTCCAACAAAGTCGATCATTTCGCCACCAAATTCAATTGGCTCCATCTTTTCTAGGTGTTCCTTTTTACCATATAGTACACCTATTCCAGTTGGTCCGCACATTTTATGCCCCGAAAAACCTAAGAAATCTACATCCAAATTTTGCACATCAATCTTCATATGTGGAGCTGCTTGTGCACCATCGGCTACCATAACTGCACCATTAGCATGTGCAATTTGAGCAATTTCTTTAATTGGATTAATCGTACCGAGCACGTTTGATGCCATTGAAACTGAAACAATTTTTGTTTTAGGTGTAATCGTTGCACGTACTTTGTCTAAGCTTAGTGTGCCATCCGCTTCAAGCTCAATGTATTTCAAAACTGCTTTTTTCTCTTTAGCTAGTTGTTGCCAAGGAATAATATTTGAATGATGTTCCATATGGGTAATAACAATTTCATCACCCTCACCAACGTTGGCACGGCCATAGCTTGCTGCTACTGTATTTAAAGCCGTTGTTGTTCCACGCATGAAAATAATTTCTTGTGTGGATTGAGCATTGATAAACTTACGAACCTTCTCACGTGCGCCTTCATATTTGTCAGTAGCACGATTTCCTAATGTATGCACACCACGGTGAACATTGGAATTATCGAATTCATAATAATTCTTCATCGCCTCAATTACTTGAATTGGTTTTTGAGAAGTTGCTGCACTATCAAGGTAAACCAGCTTATGACCATTAACTTCCTGATCTAAAATTGGGAAATAGCTTTTAATGTCTTTATTCATCATTAGCGAACTTTCCTTTCAATAACCTCCGTCAGTTGCTTTTGAACGCCTTCAATAGGTAATTGCTTAACAACTGGCGCAAGGAATCCATGGATAACAAGGCGCTCTGCTTCCGCTTTCGAGATACCACGACTCATTAAATAATAAAGCTGTAATGGATCTACTCGACCAACAGATGCTGCGTGTCCTGCTGTTACATCATCTTCATCAATTAATAAAATAGGATTTGCATCCCCACGAGCCTTTTCTGACAGCATTAAAACACGTGATTCTTGCTGTGCATCTGCTTTTGTTGCACCATGCTCAATATAACCAATACCGTTAAAGACTGATTGAGCTGCGTCCTTCATAACACCATGCTTTAAGATATGCCCGTTAGAGTTTTTACCCCAGTGACGAACCTCAGTAGTGAAGTTAAGTTTTTGTTCTCCACGACCAACAACTACTGTTTTTGTATCAGCATTAGAACCGTCACCAACTAAATGTGTAATGTTTTCAGAGATTGTATCTGAATCATTCATTAAACCAAGAGCCCAATCCACTTTTGCATCGCGTGCTAAACGAGCACGGCGGTTTACATACGTAGTATAGCCCTTTGCAAGTACATCTACTGCACCGTATGTAACTTGTGCATTATCTTGGACTACTACTTCTGCAATAATATTCGCTTGCCCTTTTGCTTCTTCAATAGTTGAAATATAAGTTTCAACATATGTTACAGCTGAATTTGCTTCCGCTACTACTAAAACGTGGTTGTATAGTGAAGCTTCTGCATTATCATTTAAAAATACAACTTGAAGTGGTTGTTCGATGATTACGTTTTTTGGTACATAGACAAACACTCCACCATTTACAAGTGCTGCATGAAGCGCTGTTAATTTATGCTCATCCACTTTTACTGCTTCTGTCATGAAATATTTTTGAACAAGTTCGCCATGCTCACGAACAGCTGTTAACATATCCGTAAAAATAACACCTTTATCAGATAATTCTTGTGATGTTTTAATATATGCTGGTGTATTATTACGTTGAATATAAAGATTTTCCTGAGCTTCGAGATCAATTAAGCCTCTCGCTTCTTCTGGTAGTGCATCAAGTGTAGTAAATTCTTTACTAGCAACTGAATGAGCTGGAAAATTCACAAAATCCCATTTTGAAATATTCGTTCTATCTGGTTTTGGCAAATCTAAACCAGTTACTTTGTCTAGTGCTGCCGTACGAAGCTCTGTAAACCAAGTTGGTTCTCCATTTGCTTCTGAGAACGAGCGCACGTCCTGTACTGTTACAGGCAAGTTAAGTTCCACTGTCATGCTAGTTCGTCCTCCCTCTTATGCTTCTTGTTCTTCTGTTTCTTCTTCGATACCTAATTCTTTTTTAATCCAGTCATAACCTTCTGCTTCTAAACGTTGCGCAAGCTCTGCACCACCTGATTTCACAACACGTCCTTGCATCATTACGTGTACATGGTCTGGTGTAATGTAGTTAAGTAGACGTTGATAGTGCGTAATCATTAAGCAGCCAAAGCCTTCTCCACGCATTGCATTGATACCTTTTGATACTACTTTAAGCGCATCAATATCAAGACCTGAGTCAATTTCGTCTAAAATTGCGAATGTTGGTTTAATCATCATTAATTGAAGAATTTCATTACGTTTTTTCTCACCGCCAGAGAAACCTTCATTTAAATAACGTTGAGCCATATCTTCGTTCATTTCAAGGAATTCCATGTTTTTATCTAATTCACGAATAAATTTCATTAATGAAATTTCATCGCCTTCTTCACGACGGGCATTAATAGCTGAACGTAAGAAATCAGCATTTGTTACACCTGCAATTTCAGAAGGGTATTGCATAGCTAGGAATAAACCAGCTTGAGCACGCTCGTCTACTTCCATTTCGAGCACATCTTCTCCATCAAGCTCAACAGTACCTGAAGTTACTTCATATTTCGGATGCCCCATGATAGCAGAAGCTAGTGTCGATTTACCAGTTCCGTTAGGTCCCATGATTGCGTGAATTTCATTTGTATTGATTGTAAGGTTTACACCTTTTAAAATCTCTTTCCCGTCGATTGCAACGTGAAGATCTTTAATAACTAAAGTTGACATGAAAATACCTCCATAGTGTGTTCAGTGAATGGGGAACCATTCCTTAATTATCATCATTCTAATCTTAACTGAAAATCGTTCTCTATGCAAACCATTTCAATTTCTTTCACTCTTCTCAGTTGAATTCCTTAAAAATAAGGATTTTGTAAGCATTTTCAGATTATTGCTAACCGTTATTGACAATGAGAATCAACTTTCTTCATTTTCAATGAATTAACTCTAATTGAGAATTAATTTCATCTAGCAACATAGTGAAAACCCCGCAGAAAGCGTTAATTGTAGCGGTTTTGTGACAAATTTGCATAAACAACAATATCTATACTATAACCTTTTTCTTTAGAATGGAATCAAATAAGCGAAACAAATAACTAGAGAGTTATTCAACAAATATCGAATATCCCACCAAATCAATCGGTTATATATCTTTAACTGTACCTTCTGCAACCATCCGCCTAAAATTTCCCTATTATCAGAAAGGGTTATCATTGCCCTTCATTAGTAATTCCTCAATTTTTGTAATAACAGAGGATTTTTTAAGCCTCTGTTGATTTATAATCATTTTTCATCTTAAATAGTATATAATTAGAGTATATCAATCTTATTTTTCGATTAATAGAGGTGAAATTTATTGGAGTTACGTCAATTACGTTATTTTGTTGAGGTTGCTGAGCGTGAGCACATCTCAGAGGCTGCAGAGTATCTTCATGTTGCTCAATCTGCAATTAGCCGTCAAATTGCCAATTTAGAAGATGAATTAGGGACACCCCTATTTGAACGTGTGGGACGAAACGTCAAATTAACACCAATTGGAAAGATATTTCTTGAGCATACAATTACCGCCTTAAAAGCAATAGATTTTGCAGCAAAACAGGTTGAAGAATATTTAGATCCTGCGAAAGGTACGATTAAAATTGGCTTTCCAACAAGCTTGGCAAGCTATGTCCTGCCAACGGTTATTTCAGCCTTTAAACGACAATATCCAGATTTACAATTTCAGCTTCGTCAGGGCTCCTACCGTTTTTTAATTGATGCTGTCAAAAATCGGGAGTTAAACTTAGCCTTTTTAGGTCCTCTTCCCCCGAAAGATGAATCCATTCAATCAACAATTTTATTTACGGAGAATATCGCTGCATTACTGCCAGCCAACCATCCATTAGCAAAGAAAGAAAACATCCAATTGGCTGAATTACGAAATGACTTATTTGTGCTGTTTCCAGATGGCTATATTTTACATAAGGTGGCGATGGATGCCTGTCGTGCTGCTGGTTTTCTGCCGAACGTTATCTCAGAGGGTGAGGATTTAGATGCATTAAAGGGACTTGTTGCAGCAGGTATTGGGGTTAGCCTACTACCTGAAAGCTCTCTATACGACTCAGCTGCTCGCTTTACCGTAAAGGTGCCTATTCAATCACCTACGATTCCCAGAACAGTCGGCATTATTTCACCTATTAACCGTGAGATAGCACCATCAGAAAAAATATTTTTAGATTTTGTCACAAACTTTTTTTCACGTCTATCTCAATTCCAATAAAAAAATCGCCAGTGCTGGCGATTTTTTTATTGCTTCGTATTTGCTACCCGTCCCTCTGCTGTTTGTTCACCAATCCATTCTAACGTCTTTGAACCTAAACCTCCTGCACGCCATAAAACCACATTATTGTAGTTTTTCTTACGCACATAGGAGACCCATTTTTCAAGTGTTTCCTGATCAGCATACCAGACTTCATGCTTCATATTTTGATCATCTAAATAACTAAAATAGGCTGCACCACTTGCTTGATCTCGCTGTTTTACCGCTTGCGTTTTAGTCAATAATTCCTCTGCCTCAATCTCCGTTATCGCAACCGTCTTCCCTTGATTGACCCATTTAAAGCCGCCAGTAGCAAAGGCAATTGCCAGGTTCTGATTAGATTTTTCAATCTTTTTCATTAAATCATCTAAAAATGAAAAAGTCGCCTTTGCGCCTGGACCACTATGATAGCCATAAACATTATAGGCCATCACCGTATATTTCGGTCCATCTGGTAGCTTTACATCGAATGGAAATCGTGGCTCTAAAACAACATGTAAGGTAACATCCTTTTTCAATAGCTGCTGATAGAGCTCCTCTAGGAAAAGTACATACGCTGGAATGTCCTCTTTTGCAACCTTCTCATAATCAATTTCGATACCCTTCAAATTGTACTGCTCGACTATTTGCATAATATTATCGATGTGTTTCTGTCTAGTTGACGCATCTTGAAGCAGACGATGTAATAGCGTGCTGTCCTTCTGAACAGATGGGGCATTATCTGTAACATAATCATTAATTAACGTGAGCATCACATGATGTGTTTCATTAAATTGCTGCTGTGTTTGTTTCAACATTTCTATTGCATCTTCAGTTAATAATAATTGATCTTTACTATTAAAATAGGCACCAAAAACGCGAATATCCTGTAAGCCCTGCTGTGAATTTTTCACATCTTCAAAAGCTGATTTTTTTTGCCATTCAGGCAACCAAATGGATAATTGAAGCTTGTTCTTATCCTTCAGCTCCTCTTTTGCCTCAACAGGTGCTTCTTTGCTATTATTACAAGCTGTAATGATTAATAGGATTATACAGATAAACAACAAAAAGTTTTTCACTTGAATCTAATTTCCCCCCGTTTTAGAAGGTTTCAATAAAGAAGTCAACTACGTGATTGAATATTGTCGCCGTTTTATACTTTACTTTATCGAAATTCGTATATTGGTTAGTAAAAATTGTTTGATCATTCTTATCTGAAATTATTATATCTTCGATCAATGAATCATAAATATCGTCCGCATATTGTTCATGGGAGGTATCCTTCTTGCTGAACAACGCACCAAATCCAATATGAGTGCCTTGGATTGCTGGATTTACTTCAATTGTTTTGGACAATTCCTTATCTACATCTATTTTTATTGTATCTTTATTGACTGTAATATTAAATACTCTTTTTTTTGTAAGATTTCTTGGATATTCTTCCTCATCTATTCTAGTACCCCTTTGCGTATCCTGATAGGAGTAGACAGTTGCTTTATTAAATGCATACTCCTCTTCATTCCACTTTATTTCATTTAATGGGAATCGTTCCTTCTCAACAACACCAGCTCCTGCAGATTTTTCAGAAACAACAATTTCATTATCTACAAGGGCTACACGAATATAATTATTATTTTTTTCGTCATAATTTAAATAGATAGACTGTTGTCCAACAACATTTCCTTTAAAAACAAAGTTAACACTATATTGTTCTGGCAATGCTTTCTTTAATAGCACTCGACCTTCACTAGATGGGGGTGAAGTGATTGTCATCTCATTGTTTTTAAATTGTACAGCACCATTTACAATTGACCATTTCTTGGCTAACTCTTGATCGCCTACTTCAAATTCTACATTTCGCTTACTTGCCTGACGAATTTTCATCATCACATGGTTGGTAGACCAGTAAGGAGATACCTGCAGCCGACTTAAATTGTAAAGATCAGCGTCAGCATTATTATAGGCTCCCTGCTCGCGATTGAAATGCATACTAAAAGTTTCCTTAATTTGCTTATCATTCACGCTTTGTACTAACGGCTCCATATTATTATAGAGTGAATTTGCGTGCATAATAGCATAGGCTCTAGGAACTTCTCCTAACTCCTCTTTATAAATATCATGCATTGATTTATAATCTTTTTTAATTCGTGCTTCCATTTCCTTACGTGTTTCACTTGGGATCATGTATGGATTACGAATAAAATCCATTAAATAGTGATTATAATATTCAATCGTTGTTTTATTCGGCACATCATTTTCATCAATCATTCCTAATGACTGTCCTTTATCATTATAAATATTAATATATGTCAATCGATAGCCATTAGATCCCAATTCCCAATACCCGCTTTTTTCCATTAATAACAAGTCTTTTGGCTTCAAAAATTTATTATCACGCGTATCCATTTTATTCGCATACGTAAACATCGTCGCTTTATAATTTAGATTTTCCATGATATTTTGAGCGAAGATACTGGAATCCGTACGACCATCTTCGAATGATAAATATAACGACTTTTCTGGAAGTGGTTTATTTTTTTCATAAAAATCTAGAATATCCTGTTGAGTAATTGTTTTATAGCCCTGTCTTTCGAGCAATGCTAATTGTTCTTTTAAATTTTTCTTCGATACATATTTAGGAGAGTCACCTCTGCTCACACCAAAATACGATAAGGCGATAAATCCATCTTTATTTTCTAATGGAACCTTTTCCTCAACCCTTTTTTCTGTTAAAAATACGACACGTATTAAAACAGCTGCTAAAAATAGAACGACGATTAATTGTGCTATCGAGCGGATGATTTTCCTTCGATTCTTTTTAGCCGGATTTAATACAACATTCTTTTTACTCATTCCTTCTCACCCATTTTTCTATTTTTTAGAATCGAAAATCGGGATTTTCGTAATTTTTGCTTTTCCAATTTCTTTTCCTTCGCTATGACATCCTGGGGTGTTTCTCTTGTACCCCATGTAGATTTCCAAAAAGTAACCCATGCAACTGGCATTTGCCATAGTAAAATAAATTCATAGAAAAGGACAAAGATAAAGCCAAATGCCCACAATTTACTCCTTCTAAAGAAAAGATGGGCCAGACTCATCAGCATAGCCATTAATAGTAGACCCATTAAAAACGTGGTTGGGAAAATACCATGCATTATTGGCACATAAATTAAATTGTAGACAACCACAATAGGAGCTGCTATCGGCACAATTAAACCGATAACGAAAAACAGAAACATAAAGGGTTCCTTTTTCCACATAAATAAAAATGCTCGTAGTGATTCACGTAGCCATGACCGTTTCCACCTCATTTGCTGCGATAAAAAAATCTTGGACTCTGATGGAACAATCGTAGAGCATACGGCATTATCCTGATAGCCCGTGCGATGTGTTTTTAAAATATAGTTCGTCATACTTCGGTCATCACCAAAGGTTGCAGGCTGCCCAAGAAATTTTTGATTTAACCACGCTGTCTCGTTCTTCAAAATAAGCTCTTTTCGGTAACATGCTAACGGTCCAGATAAGCATGTTACCGTATCAAACCAAGATTCAGCAGCCTTCATTATACGGAAGGCAATATAATAACGAACTGTTTGTAATTTCGTTAATGCATTGGTGAATTTATTTTCAACCTCTGTACGTCCAGCTACACCACCCATTTGTGGGTCCTGGAAGGGCTGCACTAAATTTCGAATGGCATGGGGTTCTAAAAAGCTATCTGAGTCCACGAAAACGACTAAATCATGCTTGGCAAGATGTACACCAGCCACTAACGCCTCCCTTTTCCCACCATTTTGGGGTAGCTTATGGAAGCTTAAGCGATCCTCTGTTTTAAAGCGTCCACCCTCACTATGAATCAACTCAATCATTTCCTTGGCCTTTTCCTCAGTCCTATCCGTTGAGTAGTCATCCACGACAATAACTTCCAGCTTATCTACAGGATAATACTGATTTATACAGCTTAAAATGGTGCGGTGAATCCACTCCTCTTCATTAAAAACAGGAATTATAATTGAAACACCCGGTTCGTAATTAGGATTTATCGGAACATTTCTATAGAAAATTCCAAATAAATATCTGCTTAGTAGAAATGTTGCCGCAATAATACTATATAAATATAGAAACTTATTAAATCTAAAGTAGATGACACTTTCTGCTCGCATCAGCATGACGATAAGCGAAACTATCAATAGAAATAGACTTGCTACAAATATTGAAAGTCCCCAACGCTTTTTTGTCATATAATCGTTTAATGGCTCCAAAAATTCACAGGCATAATAGTACCTTACTTCACCATCTACCTCTTTCGTAAAGGAACGTACTACTTTTGCTTTTAGATTTACTTTTGATTCATAGCCCTCTGGCATTGCTCCACCAGGAATAGTGAAATTCATTTTGATAATTTCATCCATTAATAAGTTGTTCGGACTTAGTGAATAGATGAGAATACCTGTAACAGAAATATCCTCTGCAAAATGCTTTTCATTCGTTATTTTTTTCCTAGCTCTTTTAATTTGTACTTCAAAATTAGTTTCATAACGGAGACTTAGAAGCTGTAACCGATATATTTCATTGACATCTGTAGGGTCGATTTCCTCAGTTTGATAGGAAGCACCTCGTCGATTCACAAGACTTCGTATATTTTCCGGGTCAGGAATATTTGATAGTATTCGCCGATCAGAACGCGGTATCGTTAAGACCTCTTTTTTCTTATTCATGATTATCAATTCACTTTCTTATTCGAATCTTCTTCAATCCAAGTAGACATCTTTGAAAAGCTATACCCATCTTTTTGAAGCTTTTCAATTATTGATGGTAATACTTCTACTGTTTTTGTCCCATCTAAAATATGCATAACAATTACCTTTCCTGGAGCAGCTCTGCTTATTACACGATTGTAAATATCCTGAGCTGATAACTCTAAATTCCAATCAAAAGAAGCAATATCGTACATGGCAATCGAAGTAACACCTGTAGCAGCAATAATTTTTGCAGATTCTTCATTAATAACACCTTTATTTGGTCTAAAATATAGTAAAGGCTTTTCCTGTAAGGCATATGTTAATGCCTTATGCGCCATTACCACATCCTCCTGCAATTCTTCAGGAGTCATGGTCGTAACATCGAGGTGATTGTAGGAGTGGCTTGCAACCTCATGACCTCTATTTACAATTAATCGCGCCAATTGAGGATCCTTCTCCACACCCTTTCCTATTAAAAAGAAGGTTGATTTTACATGGTACTTATCAAGAATATCTAAAATTTCTTTAATTCTTTCCTCACTTGCCCAATCATCAAAGGATAAAGAAATTTCTTTTTTCGTTGTATTTTTGCGATAGAATATATTAGGTTTAACATTTTGATAATCTGGATTTATTTTAATAGCATCATAGCCCTCAATTTCTTCTAAAGGTTTGGCAATATATTGTTCATCTAACACTTCCGTTAATGTGGTAAAGACATATCCTTTTTCCTTTCCGTACTGGGACAATAGTGGAATCACATCAATAATCGCTGGATTAATATACGTATTTAAATGAATAATCGATCCACTATTAATAAAACGATGAATATAATCCATTATCTCCTCTGCACTTTGCATATTACGATCTTTAGGATTAATAGAAGATTCTACGACACCCTTCATATTTAGTGTTTTTGCTGCTAAACGCATATTATCGGTGGAGTCACCAGAGCGACTACGAACATACTTTGGCGAATATCCTAATTGTTCTTTAAATACTTCATTTGCTAAGAAAATTTCCTTATAGGTTTCCTCGTAGCTTAAATCTGCCATTTCGGGAAACGTTAATGTTCCATTCTCTACTTCATGTCCTCTTGCTAAGATATCTTTTACTAAATCAGGATCCTGTGCTATTCGCATACCTTCCACAAAAAAAGTTGCCTTCATATTGGACTGATCTAACGCCTTTAAAAGCTTTTGCATTGTCTCCATATCTGCAAGTCCGTTGAAGGTAATTGCAACCTTTTGGTCAAGTATGCTGGCATGACTATAAACTGTGCTCATCGTTCCATCATGCTCTTTAATCTCAATGGTGGAGTCGACAGGGTTGACCTGATGATCTTCATTAGAAGTTTGACATCCAGTTAACAATAAAATAAATAGTAGACTACATATTTTTAGTTGTCTCATGTCTACGAAATTCCCCTTACAGTTTGTAATATTCTTCATTTTTAAATAAAAAATGGGTATTTCTTGTGTCGAAAATTAAAGCAGCCTGTTGATCGATTAAGGCATAATCAATATTTTTATGATTCGTTAAAATTAATATTGCATCTGCTTTTTGCACTAAAGTCTCAGTTAATAGCACCGTATTAAAATTTTCTTCTTTTATCGTAAATGACTCAATAAACGGATCAACTATCTTTAACTTACACTGCGCTCTCTTTAGCTCACCAATCACTTGTAATGCGGGTGATTCCCGAAAATCGTTAATATTTGGCTTATAGGCTACACCAATTACGACAATCTCTGCTTTATTTAGCTTTTTGTTCTGAGCTATTAAATAATTATTCAATCTATCAACTACAAAACTAGGCATTGAATCATTAATTTTATCGGCAGCCTCTATTAAAGTTGCCGGAATGCCATGCTGTTGGCTAGCCCACGATAAATATTTTGGGTCCACCGGTATACAATGACCACCGACACCAGGGCCAGGTGTAAAGGGCATAAAACCATAAGGCTTTGTCGAAGCTGCTTCAATGACCTCCCAAACATCAATGTCCATTTTATGGCAAATCCGACTTAATTCATTGACAAGTGCAATATTTATTTGACGAAATGTATTTTCTAATAACTTCTCCATTTCAGCTATCTTCGGACTTGTGACAGAAAATACATTTGTATTAAGCGCAGTTTCATAAAAGAGCTTCGAAACCTCCAAGCACGCTTCTGTTATACCGCCTACTACTTTTGGTGTATTTGAAACTGAAAAATTTACATTTCCAGGATCGACACGTTCAGGTGAATAAGCTAAAAATATATCCTGCCCTATGACAAAATTGCTTTTTTCTAGAATTGGTTGAACAATTTGTTCTGTAGTCCCTGGATAGGTCGTGCTTTCAAGAATAATCAGTGTATTGCTAGAAAGATTTTGTTGAATGGCTATAGCAGCTTCTTCAATATATGAAATATTTGGTGCTCCATCAGCTGTTGTTGGCGTTGGTACACAAATAACAATGACATCAGCATGTGAAAGTTTAGAAAAATCATTTGTAGGGACAAATCCATCCTCACTCACAGCTTTGTGAATGACTGAGCTTGGCAAATCCACAATATAGCTTTGACCAGCCTTTAATTTGTCAATTTTTCCATTATCCTTATCAAAGCCAATTACCTGAAAATCTTTATTAGTGATTTCTAGTGCTAGTGGTAGCCCTACATAGCCCAGTCCAATAACGCCAATTATAGCCTTTTTCGTTGTAATTTTTTTTGATAAAGCTAATTTTGGTGATTCTGTTTTGATCTCCATTAAAAATTACTCCTTTATCTATTTTTGCCTATTTTTAACATATTTCTGTCTAACTAGAAATGAAGTTACGAATGACTCTGCACTTCATTGTTAAGTATTAGACCATCATTTCACGCACTCTAAATTCCTTAGTTAAAATAGATCGCTCAACTCTAAATTTTCAGATAAACAATTTCACAACATATATATAGTACTAAATACAACTAAACAATTCCTAAACATTTTAAACCAAGAGAAGAAAAAAGAACTATTTATTTATAAAAAATTAAAGCATTACCGTTTTATAATCCTTTAGAACTATTTGCTTTTCGTTAATTTCAATACAGCTATCAAGTTGACTAAAGTTATTCAAAATCTGTTGTAAAAAATTTAGAGTTTTTGTTAGGAGTTTTTTATTGGAGGCATATTTACGATGTCATTAATTTTATCCAAAACTGATTTATCTCTTATTATTATTAATTAAGAAAGCCATGCATAGTGAATTTTCAACCTATAATTATTTTTCGGCTATTTTGGATTTCTTTTAAGTGTAGTAAAAATTTTTTTAATACAACGCTGAAGAATGTTAATAAATAGATAGTTAATAAAATTTAGGGGATTTTCCACAAACAACATGTTACTTTTCACTACATTTTTTATTTTGCTCCATGTCAATCAATTGATATGAATATAATACGCTTTTGTCATTCTCAATTTTTAGTGATTTGCCAAATTAAAATATATTTTCTTAAACCTTCCAAAATGGTTGGATTAGTAAGTATAAAATATTCAATCACCATCTTCGAAGATACAGGTCGATTGAATTTCAAAATTCATCCTAGATTCATTATTCACTTTAAAGATAAAGCGAAATGATTCGTTTCAATAATGGCATAAAATCGAAGTAATTTACCATCATCCCTCTTAGATACAAATGTTACCGTTGCCTTGGTCGAAAAACTCCAGACAATATATACAAAATAGCCATCTATCAAAAAAGCATTATGATAGATGGCCATTGGATGGTGCGTACCACGAGGGTGTGCTATTTTATTATTTCAGCTTACAGTAGACAAGAGTATACTGTGCTTGCTTTAAGGTTCATTTATTCATTTCACTAATATTGCTAGATAATTTGTTGCTTCAAACTTTACTCGTTTCGTTTAAATTATTTGCTAGGTTTGAAAGACCAACATATTAACTTCTATTTTTTGATTCAACTCTCTATTTTTATTTAACTAATGTTTTGTAAGCTGTAACCCTTCCTTTGTATTCACTGGTAAAATAGAATCTTTACCTAAATCATTAATATATTTCATAATTTGTTCTAAAATTTCAGGTGTTGTTTCATACTCTTCTAATCGATCTTCTGTAATACCGTGCAACATAATGATAACCCAAGAGTTCTCAGCAACTGCTTTGTCAATCCACTTTTTCACATCCAAAAATTCTGTTGTATTTATAATGGCATATGACTTTAGCCAGTACGGATCATAATCATTCATTATATTAGTTTCTCTTCCAAGTACACGAATACCGTCGAAATATTGCATAGCAATTTCCCGTATTTCTTTATTGTAATCGGAATAGGGAATTGCAACTGTTGAAACGACACCTTTTCCTAATAAAGACTCTATTGTATTGATGCTTTCGGCAAATTCATCATGAATCTCATCTTCAGATTTCCTTGTTAGAAATGGATGATTTTGAGTATGAGATGCAATTTCTAAACCTAAATCATGTGCAACCCATAATTGAGATGGATTCATATAAACTTCATCATCTGAGTACACCTTATTACCGATAATATTAAAAGTTCCCGGCATATTATATTTTGAATGAAGCGGTAATGCTTTATCATACCAATTTCGATAGCCATCGTCATAGGATAGTGTCACAAGTGCCTGCCCATGATAATTAGCAGTATTTAAAGGTGTTATTTTTTCCATATCCTCAATTGCAAAATTAGTAGTAAAAATCAACTTGAAACTATTTTCTAAGAGTTTTGATTTATCATTCTCTATATTATTTTGGACATTTAAAGTATATGTCGTATAGTTTTCGTATGATTTTTCAGGCTTCACTTTCACTTTATTTTCATTAACCTCTAATGTAATCGGAAAATTATTTCCTGCTTCATCTTTAATTGTAATTGAAGAGTTAGTAATGGATGCTCTATTAACAGGATGATTAAATGTAATCGTCCATTCCTTATTCAAATCTGTAATTTCTTTGTGCTCTATGAAAGATTCTGCTTTCGTTATAGTCATGCCATTCATACATAAAAGCACAAATGGTATGGCTATAATGAGAAGCTTTCTCCACTGAATCAATCTTTATCTCTCCTTTAAATCACTATTTAAATTTCTTAAATGTTTCTTGCATAATTTCATAGGATTTTTTTAATCGTTCTTTTGTTTTAGGCATCTTCCAATTATCCCATGTAAAACTATGCAATTGATTAAGTACACCTTTTTCAATCTCTGGCAACGAAGACACAACCTCCTGCTTATCATTAACAAACAATGCACCTATATTTATTTTATCTACAAAAACTGATACTTCTCCGTTTTCTTTATAAAAATCGCCTATAAACTCTTTATGACTAGGATCCTTTGCTTGAAGAAGTAACCAAGGGATACGTAATTCTATAATTCCTTTGTCGCTCCAATTATAATCAACAAGGGAATTATAATTCTTTGCCTTCGGATTACCATTCCCCTCTATTAATTTGCCTGTTTCATAAGCTGCAAAAGGTACTGCTATATCCTGTTCTGGCAAGTAGAGCTCCTTATTTAAAGCATAGTAAATCGGACTGAACGTAGTGTTTTCTTTCATAACGTTTGGAGAGGGGATGTCGATAAGCTTTAATTCATGCCCATATAAATAAGAATAGAAATCATAATAAGGGTCAATGACAATACGTGACTCCTTCTTCTTATTAAGCTCAACAACAAACTCAATACCATTACTGAACGTTACTCCTTTCAAATCTGATTTTGCTGTTTTTCCTTGATTTGGAATCACATCTAATAGAATTTGAGTAGAGGATGTTTTATTGAGTAAATCTCCTTTTAATTGGAGGTACAAGTATCTTTCATCATAATCAACGCTCATTGAAGGCTTGTTTTTTTGTTGTTCATATAAGAGAGGAGCTTTCCATTCTGATATATCTCCGTCAACCTGTACCTTATGTTGATCAAAGCTTAATAAACCAAATTGTTGTTCATTTGTTTGTGCATTCGACCAATAAGGGCGTTGGTTCGGATTATCATAGTCCATCGTATTCCAAGTACGTTTAAACCACTCATCTTGCCAAGTAAATACTAATCCGCCAAGTAAATCCTCTGCCATAATATCCTCAAACAGATGGGTTAATATTTCACCTTGTTCCTGTTCTGATACAAATCCTTGAGTCCAGCCATACGGGTTATCATGAGTTAAACCACGAGAACCAGGGATTCCAAACTCAGCGATTAATATCGGCATACGATGTGCAGCATGTAATTCCGCTAAATAACCTGCATAACTATTTTTTTCTCCACGATGATCAACATACGACAAGTATTTTTGATCATAGTTAAAGAAATCTGGATAGTATGGATATACATGGTACGATGCAAATTGACCTGTTTGTTTCGCTAACCCTTTTGTATAAATGACATTCGGATTAACACTTGCAATATCTTCATCCGTATTCGGCTCAGATGGATGATCTAATAAATCTGTTGTAACCCAGTTTGTGAAGCTCATAGGATGTATCCAGCCATAATTTTTTTGTTCATATTGTGTAAGATAATCCATTTGCTCTGCAATCCAATATTCAAATGGAGAAGCATCTTTTGTTTCGAAATAAACACCATCATACTGACCAATAGTAGCATGCTTTTCATTTGTTCCGTTTACCATATGAGGGTACCATTCTATACCAATAATCCAACCGATTATATACTGTGAAACATCTGTATCATAATAACCAGATGCATGCCCTACTACATGCTCTACATATTTATTACCGTGAATAACATCTACAAGGGTTTTCATTTCTTCTTGAAATTTCTTAAGCGTTGTAGGATCATAAGCATCTAAAGTTTCCTCTAAACCTTCCTCTTCAATCCACACTCCATGTAATACATATAAAGGATTTTCTGCTTCATCATTATATCTTTTTAAGGCTCTATAAAAGCCAGGTGGATGTAACGTATAGACTCGGATTGTATTGGCATTCATTTTACCAATCTGCTGGAACCAACGATAATATTCATCCTCCGTTATGGCGGCCTCCCCAGGGAAATAACCTGGTTTTCCCATTCCCATATTAACGCCTTTGAGGGTGATAGATTCCCACTGCCCATCTTTTAAAATTTGAAATGTTTGATCATTAATACGCGCATTATAACCTAAATTATTTTTTGCTGAACCATCAGATTGCTGCTTAACTTCTTTTTTCTCAAATTCTTCTAAAATAGACTTCATAATCGGTACATATGCTGACCAATAAAAAGCATCATCTGCGAAATTTTGTAAAACTTTATAGACTGATGCTAGCCCTTTTATTTTATAGAAGAATGGCACTTTATTAATATCATTAAAATCGCCTGCAAAGTAATATTTTGTAGCATTTTTTTGTTCACCCGAAACAACTGCTGCGAATGAAAAAGGAATATCATGATCACTTAATAATTTTTTACCTTTGTCAGTTAAGCTCCACTCATAATTCGCTAAAACATCTTGCTCATTTTTCGCGGTAACAATATCAAACCAGTAATCATATCGTGGGTTTGATGAAACATGCAAGAACTCTTGTCCTGATTTAGTGAAATTAAGATAAATACCTTCTTTATCAATATGTTTATTTAATTCTAAAACAAATACCTCATCTGTAAAGTCATTCACTAATATGAAGCCCCCACCTTCATATTTCCAGTCATCCTTAAATTTATCAACAACCCATTGTGGAATTTCATTATTTTTTTTATAGTCTAATTCTTCAAAATAGCGGCCAATCCAACCAGACCAGTCTATGTTCAAATAATCTAGCACTTGATTTCGCACTTCAGGAGATGTTGGTGATGCAATAGAGTTAAATTCTGCTATAAATAAACTTTTTTCTGCACTAGTTAAACGTTTCATAATCGCATCCCATTCTTGCGATTCTAATCCACCAACGATTTTCTTTGTGCGTGCCCCCAATCTTTCTTGCTTCGAGTTAAGATCATCTTCATAGACACCATACGTGTCCGCCAAATAGATTGCATCATAATCTTTGTAATCCTTTGGTATTTCAGAAGTAGACACACTGTTATTTTTTTCATCTGGAATTGTGCCAAAATAATCCTTGGACTCATCATATTGACCATCTCTATGTTCGTACTTTAAAAAATTTAATAGCCAAGTCAACCCTAAATGCTCTCGATATGATTCATCCTTCACTGTTTTATCAATGATGGCAACATTTAGTTGTTTATTAGGTGACACAAACCAAAGAGCTATTGGTATCATTATAAGCAATAGCACTACTATCATTCCCAAATAAATTCGCTTCATATCGATTCTTGCTCCTTGCTTGAAATACCTTTACGTTCCATTTTGCCCCACTCTCGTCTTCTTACTAAGAAGTTCAAAAGACCTTCACAGCGCCAAAATAGTGTAATGGGACGATACCAAAAAATTTCTGTAAAACTTAGTAACATCATACGTATTAAGTCAGCAACCTTGAACGTTTTATTTTTGCTCCATGCTTCAAATAGCACTGCCATCATTGAAAATACAACACCATAAAGTACAAATGATAAAAGTAGCAAAATGGCTATCTCATAATAGATATCACCTAAGAAAAAAGCAAAAACAATATAAATATATCCACCAAGTTCGACAATCGGTCCTAATCCTTCAATAAGCCAAAAATAGGGGAAGGATAATAACCCAATACCGCCATATCTCGGATTAAAAGTCATAGATTTATGATTCCATAAACTCTCTAATAATCCTTGATGCCATCTTCTTCTTTGTCGCCTTAAAACGGCCATCGTTTCTGGTGCCTCTGTCCAACAAACAGGGTTCTCTACAAATTCAATACGTTTATTTTCCTTCTTTTTACGGATATATCGATGAAGTTTTACTACGAGTTCCATATCTTCACCAATCATACTTTTAGTATAGCCACCTGCTTCTACCACCCATTTTTTCGAAAATACACTAAATGCACCTGAGATAATTAAAACCAAGTTAAATTTACTTAGCGTAATTCGCCCTATTAAAAAAGCTCTAAAGTATTCAATAATTTGCATAGTCACTAAATAATTTTTAGATAAGTTTGTTTCTAATATGGAGCCAAGTTGCATATTCATTCCATTGGCAATTTGGACATTGCCTCCTGCTGCAATTACCTCACCATCAGATAAGGCAATAGGTTTCATTAAACGTAATAAAGATGTACTCTCTAGAATGGAATCCCCATCAACGGAGCAAAAATAAGGATATCTTGCAACATTAATACCGACATTCAAAGCATCTGCCTTTCCACCATTCTCTTTCTCAACTAAAAAACAATTTTGGTGAATTTGCGATTGATAGATTTGAACAATCGGACTTGCTTGGATTTCCATTTTTATAACTTTTTCGATTTTTTTCATTTGAAATTGCTCAATAACTATTTCTTGCGTGCGATCAGTAGAACCATCATTGACAATGATTATTTCAAATTCTGGATAGTGTAAGCTAAGTAGAGAATGAATACTATCCACAATACCTACTTCTTCATTATAAGCAGGTATAATGACAGATACTGGTTTAGAATAGAACGCATCAATATACATATCATCCATTTCAGTTTGATCAAGTCTATGTTCCTTTCTTAACTTTAAAAGAGCAAAGAAGAACATAAGTCCATACGTTACTATAACTAGTAGCATATAAATTATGATTAACCCACCAAAAAACCACATTAAATAGTCACGTAAAATCATACTGCACGCATCCTTTTTCCTAATACTTCATTAGCCATATCAATTGCATATTGGTCATTTGTTGTGGCAATGAATTCTTTTAATCTCTGATAACCTCGTGGATCTTCAATTAGCGTGCTTGCTGCTTGCGATCGTACCCACCAATTACTATCCTGTAACAATTTTTCTAAATGCTCGGCAGTATATGTTAAAGGTGCATACCTAAATAATTTTGCGACCATTAATCTTTCTTCCCATATCGACGAATTGACAAATGGAATATACGTCTCTAAATCTCGGATAATCCCAATTCTTTCTAGTCCTCGAAGAGTACGAATACGAATTTCAGTATCCTCACTTGCTAATAAATCTTCAAGTCCCTCGATAACATCCATACTACCTTTTGCTGCAACTGTATCAATCAAAGCATATTGTGCTGCTTGTTGTAATCTTTCCATCTTTTCCATAAGTCGTTGGAGCATCTCTACTTCTAAATATGAGAATAACTTTTTATACTCACTTTGTGAAAAAGAATCATTATATAGCCATATTTCTTGAATAAATTTTTCTTTTTCAAGAATAGAATAGATTTTAAATAGCTGAAATACTTCTATTGAATGTTTGCGTTTAATGGATACTTCACAAGTACTGATAAGCTCTTTTATACGGAAATCAGCAATGCGATACATTGCATTCATTTTCTTACTCCAGTTTCTGGATTTTAATTCATTTTGGTAATATTCCTTTAAATACATCTGTGAAAAAGTATAGATCTTTTGTTGAATAATTGGATTGGATATATTTCTTAAATACGATAAAAATATGTGTTCTACCGCTAATATTTGAATTTTATTTTTAGGAATTAGCGTAACAGTAAATCGGTCGTCCTCTAGAAAGTATTCCTGCCAAAGAATTTTTGTATTTTGTATATACTTTTCCATCACATGCTTCTTTCTTTCTTCGTACCTTCTCTGATAGATTAAATAAATCATTACTACACCACAAAATAATAAGAGAATAGCAATAATATATAATAATAATTGAATCGATAATTCAATCATAATCATAACCTCGCAAATGTTCGTTTTAATTGTGCTTGAAATAGATTTAAATCAAATGGCTTAATTAAATACTCATCAACGCCACTTTCGTATGCATAGATCATATCTCCCTGAGACTTCCTATTAGTCATCATATAAATAATAAATTTCTTTTGATTAGCCATTTGCCTTAATGTATGCAAGACATTGAGACCATTTTTACGGGGCAAAATATCATTCATAATGACAATATGCGTATGTCCAGATAAATACCAATCCGACTGTAAAAATTCATGTCCATCTGAAAAAACTTTTGTTTCTAGTTGAAAATGATCCACTACCATTTTTTGAACTGTTAATTCTAATACTTCGCCAAAAATAACATTTTCCTCTAAAATACTAACTTTCACTCTTTCAATTGGCTGCGTCTTAAAACTCGTTACTTTTTCAATTTCCCAAGGTTCTGTTAGTTGACTAAAAACATCAAATTGTTTACCAATTAGATCCTCAAACATTACTTGATCATTTTTAACCTCTGCAATGATTCCCTGCAATGTAAAAGCTAAATCGATTTTAAAAGGGGAATCCTTACTTTTTACGAGTTGAAAAATTCGATTTAAAAACGCATTTCCCTCCTCCTCACCATTTTGTGTTAACAAAATTCCCCACCGTAAACATCCCTCTAACCTAAAAAGCATATCGGTATTTCGAACTTCGGATACAAGAAAATGAGCAATTTGTTCTTCTAAATCTTCAATCATACTATTTTTCTGGGAATTCGATACAGTTGCTTTTAAAAAAATAACTGTTAATTCCATATGTGAACGAATAATATTTGCCTTTAACACATCAAAAAATGGGGGAATATCACTTTCTTTCAATATATCCACTTTTTGTGTCGTTTTAATTAAAGTGTCCATCCTATGCTCCTCTAATATTTTTCAATATGATATTTGTTTGCACTGTGGAATTATCGTAGGAAATAGCTGTTATTCAGTAATTTTTCATTATATTACCTATTAATATGTTGTTAAATATGTGCACTTTTGCTTATTAACTACTTCTCTATACAAGCACATGAATGTTTAGGCAATCAAAATCCAGCTAAATCAACTGTACTAGATTATCTTACTTGCTACTCCATGTAAAGTTGTAATACACATAGGTAATCAAAATGTACATACTTATTTGGGCGTTTATCGTGCATGAGTGTAACTATTAATAGAAACTTCGTGGTTTAAGAGGTACGAGTTATTTTACGGCTGATGTTATACTTTCAAAGAAAAAAACATCTACCAAAAGAAGATAAAAATGGATAACTATCCCACTTTATATTGGATTATTTTTCTATTTTAACATACATTTTCGAGAAATAAGATAAATGTAGGAATTTTTTTACACAATGTTGTTAGAAACTTCATAAATGTTTCACAGTATATCATATTCAAATCCTTTTATAAGAATATAACAATATGAACTGAACAAATTCTAAACAAGATGAAGATTCAAGGCAGGAATACAAATAGAAAAAATCTGCTGTTTTCTCATATAAAACGGAGAAAATTTGCAGATTCTTTACTTTATGATGACAATGGGGGAAAATGGGAAAATGCCCTTTTTGCTACTTACAGGTTTTCTAAGTCATTTGAATGGCTTCTCGCCTATGGTCGCATCTCCATCCAACTTTCCAGATGGTGGATTGCAATACCTTTAAAGCTCGTTTTTTTAGAAAAATATTCTTGAACTTTGCTCAACTGCCGATTCATATATGCTTCTCCTTCTTCTGAGAAGCTAACAGAGTCTCCCTCTTTTGACTTCAAAGTTTCAACACCTACAACAACTTTTTTATTCATTTGTTTGGCATATTCGATTTCATTTTTCGCGATTTTTATAATTTCCTGTGAATTATCTCGATAAGCCATTATCGTCACACCATCCGAATGGTCAATTAACCATTCAGATAAAATACCATTACCATATTTAGTGTCGTATGAAATCTCATCATACCAAAAGGGTATATCTAATTGTAGTGGTAAATTGAACGACTGTGCTTTCTTTTTTGCTTGCACAACTAATTGTTGATAGGTCTGAATCGCAGTTGTTTGTTTTGTAGTCCAAAGAGTTGTATCATAGGGCTCAATATCTAAATGTATCCCTAAAAAACGTTGTACATCTGTTGCTTCATGTTGATAGTGCTCTAACCAATCCATAAGTTGATTTTGATATTCAATTCCATTCTCGGTAATCCAATAGCTTTCTCCAGCTAGTGCGTATATCTGGATGTCTTTAGCTGTAGCCTTTTCAATAAAGCTTTGATAAACTTTTTTAGATATTTCATAATCAATTTGTAAATAAACCTTGTTTATTTGTTTAGTTTCTAAAAACTCCAAGGTATTAATTTCGTTATCTACAAGTATCCACGGATTCCAAATCCATGTAGAACGTTCATCTTCTGTAATATTATCCGCCTTTATAATTGTACTATTAAGTGACATAAATAAAATGCATATGATCACTAACTTAAAACTTCGACTTTTAATAATTTTACACAACTCCTTTCTACAAACTAGTTATACCATATCGAAAATTTTTATAAATAGGGATATATTTCATTTTATAATTTTTCTTCATAAAGTAGGGTTTTTTTCTTAAATACCTGTTTAACCTAACTCAATTTTTACAAAAAAATAGTACAAACCTTGGTTTGTACTATTTAACAGTTTATTTTATTACAATAAATTATTTAACTGGTAGAACTGCACCTTTCCATTCTTCAAGCATGAAGTCTTGGATTTCTTTAGAAGTTAATACTTCTACTAATTTTTTAATTTCTGGTTTTGTTTCATCACCAGCACGTACAGCTATAATATTAAGGTATGGAGACTTTTCACTCTCTTCAAGAGCAATAGCATCTTCAATTGGGTTTAAGCCGTTGTCGATTGCATAGTTAGAGTTAATAAGAACTGCATCACCTTCATTATTTTCATACATTTGCACAAGCATTTCAGGTGCTGTATTTGCATCGAATTTAAAGTTTTTAGGATTTTCTGCGATATCCTTGATTTCTGCTGCTGTTTTATCAACACCATCTTTTAATTTAATTAAGCCCTTAGCTTCTAATAATGAAAGCATACGACCGTGGTCTGAAACTGAGCTAGAAAGTAAAATTGTTGCGCCCTTTGGTAGATCCTCAAGAGATTTATATTTTTTAGAGTAGATACCGATTGGCTCAATATGAATGCTACCAGCATTGACGAAATCATAGCCATTATCTTTAATTTGTAAATCAAAATAAGGAATATGTTGGAAATAGTTAGCATCAAGGTCTTTTGATGCTAAATCTTGGTTTGGTAATACATAATCTGTATACGTTTCAATTTTAAGATCAATACCTTCTTTTGCTAAAATAGGTTTTGCTTTTTCTAAAATTACTGCGTGTGGTGTATTAGAGGCACCTACAGTTAATGTCACATTTTCTTTACTATCTGTTTTATCTTCTGTTGATGCACCTGAGCTTGCATCGTCTTTTTTACCAGCACCGCAAGCCGCTAAAGCTAGCACTAATACTGATAAGAATAATCCTGTTAATAGCTTCTTCATTTTATTACACTCCCTTTTATTTTGTTCAAAGTATGTTAACGGCAGAAAACCGAAATAACCTTTAACGTTTATCTGTTTTAGCTGTAATCATATCGCCTATCCATTGAATAATAAATACGACTACTAAGATTAGAATAGTTGCCATTAATGTCACATCTGAGCGATTACGCTGGAAGCCATCCAAGAAGGCTAAGTTTCCTAACCCGCCGGCACCAATAATTCCTGCCATTGCTGTATAACCAACAAGCGCTACAGCTGTTACAGTAATACCTGAAATAAGCGCAGGTAATGATTCTGGAATTAACACTTTCCATATAATAGTAGATGTTTTAGCACCCATTGAACGCGCTGCCTCGATTACCCCTCTATCAATTTCACGTAATGCAATCAATACCATACGTGCATAGAATGGTGCTGCACCAATAATTAGTGCTGGCAACGCAGCATTGGCTCCACGGATTGTGCCAAGCAAAAATTTTGTAAATGGAATTAATAAAATAATTAACACGATAAATGGAATCGAACGGAAAATATTTACGAGTGAACCTGTTAAGAAATTAACAATTTTATTAGCCCATAGTTGATGGGGACTTGTTAAAAATAATACGATTCCAATTAATAAGCCAAGGATGAATGTTACTACGGTTGAAATAGCTGTCATATACAGTGTTTCATAGGTAGCTGCCCACATTCGCTCCCAGTCGACATTCGGAAAGAGATTAGTTAGCATTTGCAATCACCTCCGTTTGTACTTCAACTGTATTTAAGTAACCTAGTGCATCAGCCACATTTGACTCGGTTCCATCAATTTGCACAATAAGCGTACCGTAAGCACCATTTTTTGTTTGAGAGATATTACCGTGCACAATACTAACTTCTACATCAAAGTGCTTGACGAGGTGTGAAATAACGGGCTGCTCTGTTTTTTCTCCCACAAAAATTAGCTTAACAAGTTGTCCAGTTGGATAATTTGCTTTTATTTGTGCAACCGTCTCCTGCGTTTCCTTCGTATCTGTAATTTGTGATACAAATTTTTTCGTAATAGCAGCTTGAGGTGCCTGGAATACTTGTAATACCTCACCACGTTCTACTATTTCGCCTGCCTCCATTACTGCTACACGATGGCAGATTTTACGGATAACGTGCATTTCATGTGTGATTAACACAATAGTTAATCCTAAACGTTCGTTAATATCTACAAGTAAATCCAGGATTGCATCGGTAGTCTCTGGGTCAAGTGCTGAGGTTGCCTCATCACATAATAAAACCTCTGGATTATTAGCAAGTGCTCGAGCAATGCCGACACGCTGCTTTTGACCGCCTGATAGCTGTGATGGATACGCCTGATCACGTCCATCTAAACCAACAAGAGTAATCAATTCCTTCACACGTGCATCACGCTGAGCCTTTGAAACACCTGCGATTTCTAGTGGAAAAGCGATATTTTCTTCAACGGTTCTAGACCATAGTAGATTAAAGTGCTGGAAAATCATACTTACCTTTTGTCTTGCATCTCTAAGCTTTTGCCCCTTAATAGATGAAAACTCTTGATTGTTAACCATCACCGTACCAGATGTTGGCTTTTCTAAACCGTTCAATAAACGAATCATTGTACTTTTACCAGCACCACTATAGCCGATAATGCCAAATATTTCACCTTTATTTATGGAAAGGTTTACGTCTTTGACTGCTATTAATTCGCCATTTGCGGTTTTGTATTTTTTCGTAATATTTTGAAGCTGGATCATAGCGAATACTCCTTTTCTCATATAGAAAACCCCTTCACTCACAGACAAGTAGAAGGGGTCACGTATTTATACGCTCAACCGTTCTCTCATCTTTCAAAGATAAATCTTTGGGTGATTTGGCACCTTTTCACGTTGTGATGGTTGCCGGGCTTCATAGGGCACTTCCCTCCGCCACTCTTCATAAGAGTTCGATATATTCAATGTTTTAGTAATATATTTGTTACTTTACCACGCTAGCAAACTTCAGTCAATTGATTTTTTTAACAATTCGTATAAAAACGGTACGGATTGAAAAGCATAGACTTTTTCTGTCACTTTTCCGCCATCACAGACGAGTAAACATGGTACACTTTCGATTTCGTAATCTAAGGCAATCTCTTCAACAAAATTTAAATTTGCTTTGCCGATTTGAAGCTTTGGCAGTAATTGCTCAACGATCATCATCATTTTCGATGCAACTGCACATGTACCACACATAGGTGTATATAAATAAAAGGCAGCTCTTTTCCCCGACTGGACAGCCGCGACCCACTGCTCTTTTGACCATTCTTCCATTTTTTCACGCAACCTTACAAAATATATTGATTATGGATTGAGAAATGTGCTCGCAACAATATCATTGCTAATACCTTTCTCGGAGTTGTCTCAACTTCTTTATACGTTGGCATTGTACGTAAATGCTCTGCCTCTGGATAATGTCTGTCCATTAATGCCCGTAGCTTATCCCCTGATGGATCTGCATCAAAAAATGTATAAAGCTCACAGCCCTCATATGGATCAAGCAGCACTTCTAATTGATGCACACCAATTGTACCATTCGTACAAAGTATTGTGACATCTTCACTTAAAATAGGTTCAATTTGAAGCTTATCCGAACGGCCTTCAACAATTAAGCATTTTCCCTCGAACATCACGCCACCCCCATTAGACATATCCCTTTTCCTTATAGTCATTATATCAATTAAGTGTCAACGATGGTAATGTTAGACACCCATTGGAAGCGACTATCTCCCCAACCATGAAGATAATAAAAAACGTCGGTGAATGCCGACGTTTTTCTATTAGGGCTTGTCTTATTCAGCGACCATTTCTTCGTATTGCTCTGCTGTCATAAGCTTTTCTACTTCTGATGCATCAGCAGGCTCAACAACGATCATCCAAGCTTTTTCATATGGTGATTCATTAACGAATTCTGGGCTATCTTCTAAATCTGCATTTACTTCAACTACAGTACCTGAAATTGGCGCATATAATTCAGAAACAGTTTTTACTGATTCTACGCTACCGAATGGATCGTCTGTTTTGATTTCATCGCCAACTTGTGGAAGCTCAACAAAAACGATATCTCCTAATTCAGATTGCGCGAAGTGTGTAATACCAATACGTACTTTTCCATCTTCTACTTTTACCCATTCATGTTCTTCAGAGTATCGTAAGTCTTTAGGTGTGCTCATGCAAAAAACCCCTCCATAAATATGTAATATATTCACTTTCAGTGTGCCATACTTCTCCTATAAAAACAAGGATATTTACGGCTATTTCCAAGCTTGCTCAAAATCAGATTCTTTAAACCCTAACGTTACTTTTTTTCCATCAGTAACGATTGGACGTTTGATTAACATACCATCAGAAGCAAGTAGCTCAAGCTGCTCCTCATCGGTCATATCGGCAAGTTTATCCTTCAAACCAAGCTCACGATACTTCATGCCAGACGTATTAAAAAACTTTTTAAGAGGTAGTCCACTTGCTTGCCATAACTTTGTTAATTCGTCCTTTGAAGGTGGCTGTTCTACAATGTGTACCTCTTCATAAGTTATATCGTTGTCATTTAGCCATTTTTGAGCTTTCTTACAAGTTGTACATTTTGGATATTGGATAAATTGAATCGTCATCGAAAGGCTCCTCTACTTTCTTTTTGAGGACACTGATTTTCTGTGTCTTCCTTATTTTCTGTAGTATACCATCATAACCATACAAACCAAAATGAAACAATTCTCAGTCTCACACCAATCCCAGGCCTCTACTACAGTCTATCCATTTCTTTCTTAATTCTATCCGTCACATTCTTAATTCTATCCTTCACTTAACTGTTTCTATCAGTTGCTTTTGCAAATCTATCCTTCTCACCCACAAACAGCCCAGCTATCCTATTACAGATAGCTGGGCTGTTTGATTTATTTACACTACATATTTTTCTGCGTCAATCAACTTAACAGAGGCTTCACGTTTCTTCGCGATTAAGTTGTAAGGATTATTGCGTGTTAGCTTACGTAGTGCAGATAACGTCATGCGCGCTGCATCTCCGTCAGCTGAAGCAAGAATTGTATCTTTTGCCTCTTTTTCAATTTCTGCAAATGCTTCTTGACAGAAGATTTGTGTGTACAATAATTTTTGATGAGCTTTTTCAGCACCATCACGAGCAATCGCTTTTTCTGTACGTAAGACAGCTGATTCCATAGCGAATAATTGGTTTGCGATATTCGCAATATTTACCAATACCTCTTGCTCCTGATCAAGCTTCGGACCAAAGCGTTGTGCTGCTAATCCCGCTGCTAAAACTGCAATTTTCTTTGCATTTTTCACAAGGTATTTTTCTTGTGCTAGTGGCTCTGTGCCTATATCTTCAGGCATCAGCATAAGCAGCTCCTGCTGTAAATTTTGGGCTACTTGTAATAGTGGTAGCTCACCCTTTAATGCCTTCTTCATAAATGTACCTGGTACAATCATACGGTTAATTTCATTTGTTCCTTCAAAGATTCGGTTAATACGAGAATCGCGATAAATTCGCTCTACCTCATATTCAGCCATAAAGCCGTAGCCACCATGTAATTGCACCGCTTCATCTGCGATATAATCTAATGTTTCTGAACCAAACACTTTGGCAATCGAGCATTCAATCGCATACTCAGCAATAGCACCGGCAATTACCGTTCCTTGCTTTTGCTCCTCAGGGTTTAACTGACTTAAGCGATCCTCAAATAAGCCTACAGTACGGTAGTTTAATGACTCAGACGCATATAATTGAGAAGCCATTGTTGATAATTTTTCTTTTGTTAAATTGAAATCAGACAGCTTTGTTTTAAATTGCTGACGTTGGTTTGTATATTGAATCGCTAGCTCTAATGCACGCTTAGATCCACCAATTGTACCAACGCCTAGCTTATAACGACCAATATTTAAAATATTAAAGGCAATTACATGCCCACGGCCAATTTCACCTAATAAATTTTCTACAGGCACTTCTGCATCTTCTAACACTAATGTACGAGTGGATGAAGATTTAATCCCCATTTTCTTCTCTTCAGGTCCCACTGACACGCCATTGAATGCACGTTCTACGATAAATGCAGAGAATTTATCGCCATCGATTTTAGCGTACACGACAAATACATCTGCAAAGCCTGCGTTTGTAATCCATTGCTTTTCACCATTTAGAATATAATGTGTACCTGCATCATTTAATTTTGCAGTTGTTTTTGCCCCTAATGCGTCTGAACCAGAACCTGGCTCTGTTAATGCATAGGCAGCAATTAATTCACCTGATGCTAGCTTTGGTAAGTATTTTTGCTTCTGCTCTTCATTACCAAACAGTACAATTGGTAATGAACCAATACCCACATGTGCACCATGCGTAATTGAGAAACCACCCGCTACTGACATTTTTTCTGCGATTAAGGCAGAGGATACTTTGTCTAATCCTAAGCCCTCATATTCCTCAGGTACATCAGCACCTAGTAAACCTAGCTCACCAGCACTCTTTAGAAGACGAACTGAATGCTCAAATTCATGATGCTCTAAGTTTTCAACAACTGGTAGCACTTCATTTGTTACATATTCTTCTGTCGTTTTTGCAATCATTTTATGCTCATCTGAGAAATCTTCAGGTGTAAACACACGATCTAATTCCACATCTTCAACAAGAAATCCGCCGCCTTTAATAAAATCCGTTGTTTTTTCTGTCATGATTAATTCCTCCCACATATATCTATTTTGATTATTTAATCCCCTAATCA
The DNA here is from genome assembly GCF_002455205.1 of Lysinibacillus sp. UBA6686. Classification (NCBI taxonomy): domain Bacteria; kingdom Bacillati; phylum Bacillota; class Bacilli; order Caryophanales; family Bacillaceae; genus Lysinibacillus; species Lysinibacillus sp. UBA6686. Next base: position 52,076 of record NZ_DKJS01000059.1, read on the forward strand.
GCTACACCCCAGCATAATTGCGTTCAGACTTTCCAAGCTTGCTCGAAAAGCTCCTTTTCAAAATCTGTGACATCCGCTGGGCCTTTTCTCGATTAGCAGTCATAAATTGACGAAAATATATAGAAAAGCTTGAAATATACAATGTTCGGAGGCAACCGTAAACAGTACACCTCAAGCTTATCTAGCGAAAAATTATAGAATTTCAAATACGCCTGCAGCCCCCATGCCGCCGCCAATACACATTGTCACAACTCCATATTTCTTACCTTGACGCTTCAATTCATGAATAAGCTTTAATGTTAAAATAGCTCCTGTTGCGCCAAGTGGGTGACCTAATGCAATGGCACCACCATTCACATTTACTTTTTCTTGGTCGATGCCTAAATGACGTACAACCTGTAAAGATTGCGAGGCAAATGCTTCATTTATTTCCCATAAATCGATATCATCTATTGATAATCCTGCAATTTCTAACGCTTTGGGCACTGCCACGATTGGCCCAATACCCATTACTTCAGGAGGTACACCCCCAACTGCAAAGCCTAGGAATTTTGCCATTGGCGTCAGACCCTGCTTGTCAGCCTCCTCCCGATCCATCACTAGGACAGCAGCTGCTCCATCAGATGTTTGAGAGGCATTACCAGCTGTCACACTACCTTTTACATGGAAGGCTGGACGTAGCTTTGCTAAACCTTCAACAGATGTACCTGGACGTACACCCTCATCCATACTAAATGTGAATTTCTTCACTTGTGGTTTATTGTTAGCATCCACGAAATGCTGCTCCACCTCTACTGGAACAATCTCATCATTGAACTTTCCTTCTTTAATCGCCTTTTCTGCAAGCGCATGTGAACGAACAGCAAAGGCATCTTGATCCTCTCGACTAACATTGTATTGACGTGCTACTTCCTCAGCCGTATGACCCATACCCATATAATATTGAGGAGCTGTTTCAGCTAAAGTCGGATTTAAGCGTGGCGTATTCCCCACCATTGGCACCATACTCATTGACTCAACGCCACCAGCAAGTATCGCCTTTGAATGACCTAGCATAATTCGTTCTGCTGCATAGGCAATTGCTTGTAAGCCTGATGAACAGAATCTATTAATAGTTAGTGCTGGTGTTGTATCTGGTAATCCTGCAAGTGCGCCAATACTGCGTGCTACATTCATCCCCTGCTCAGCTTCTGGCATAGCACAACCTAAAATCAAATCATCAATTGGCCCTTCATAGCCAGCTCTTTTTAATGTTTCTTTGACAACTATGGCACCAAAGTCATCTGGTCTCACTGTTGCTAAAGAACCTTTTTTTGCTTTTCCAATTGGAGTTCGTGCTCCTGCTACAATAACGGCTTCACGCATCGTATAATCCCCCTTTGTTTCATGTGCAAGATTTGACTAATTCTTTTATTAGTTACGTAGTGGTTTCCCTTTTAACAGCATGTGCTGCATTCTTTGCTGAGAAAGAGGATCTGCAACCAAGCTTAGGAATGCCTCACGCTCTAGGTTTAATAGATATTGTTCATCGACTAAAGTACCATATGGAACTTTCCCACCAGCAATGACATACGCTAATTTTTTAGCGATTTTTAAATCGTGTTCACTAATATAGCCGGATTCAAACAATCCTTGCGCACCAATTAATAGCGTACCGTAACCTGACGCACCGACTACGGGAACTTTCGCAGGTACAGGTGGTTGATAGCCTGCCTCATATAGCGCTAGTGCAGCTTGTTTTGCATCATATAGTTGGTGATCTGGATTAACAGAAATCCCATCAGCAAAGTCTAAGAAGTTATTCTCACGTGCTTCTTCACCAGATGTTGAAACTTTTGCCATCGCAATCGTTTCAAATACTTTATTAGCAATATGTTGATAGTCTATCTCAACACCATTTGGTAAACCTTTAAGGAATTTTTGATAGAGTGCTTTATTGCCGCCTCCTCCAGGAATTAAGCCAACGCCCACTTCTACTAATCCCATATAGGTTTCCATTGTTGCCTGAATATGTGCAGCTGGTAAGCATACCTCTGCTCCACCACCAAGTGTCATGGCAAACGGTGCTGCGACAACAGGCTTACGAGAGTATTTAATTTTTTGCATCGCATCTTGGAAAGCTTTAATCACGAAATCTAGCTCAAAAATATTATCATCCTGTGCCTCTACTAAAATCATGCCTAGATTTGCACCAACACAGAAGTTTTTCCCTTGATTACCGATGACTAAGCCCTTATAGTTGGCCTCCACTTCATCCACCGCAAAATTAATCATTTGGATAATATCTAAACCAATAGCATTCGATTGGGAATGGAACTCAAGTAAGGCAATGCCATCACCTAAGTCTATTAAGCTAGCACCTGTGTTTGATTTAATAACACCATGCTTTTTCTTATAGCTTTTTACGTTTATTTCCTTTTCATTCACTGGTACCTTTACATAATCGGAACCATTGTAGTACGCTAAGTCACCATCAATTTCTGTATAGAAAGTGTCAAAGCCATTTGCTAACATTTCTTTCACAAAAGCAGGTACTTCACGACCCTCAGCCTCCATTTTTGCTACGGAATCTTTCACGCCAAGCGCATCCCATATTTCAAATGGACCTTGTTGCCAGCCGAAGCCCCATTTCATGGCATTATCAATTGCTACGATATCATCAGCGATTTCGCCATGTAGCTGTGCAGAGTATATGAGTGTTGGAGCGAAGATACCCCATAGTAATTCTCCTGTACGATCTTTAGCATATGTTAAAGCTTTTACCTTATTAGCTAGACCACGCGTTTGTTTTGCCATTTCAATAGAAGGTGTTTTTAATTTTTTAACTGGGCTATATTCTAATGTGTTTGGATCAATTTCAAGTATTTCTTTCCCTTGTTTTAAGAAGAAACCTTGACCAGATTTTGCACCTAGCCAGCCATTTTCCACCATTTTCTGTAGGAATTCTGGTACTGCAAATACTTGCTGTTCTTCACCAGTAGTTTGATCATAAACATTTTTCGCTACATGGATAAATGTGTCTAAGCCAACAACATCTAAAGTACGGAAGGTTGCCGATTTGGGACGACCGATTAATGGACCCGTTACAGAATCCACCTCACCCACTGAATAATTCCCCTTCACCATTTCTTGTAAAGTGATAAGTAAGCCGTACGTTCCAATACGATTGGCAATAAAGTTTGGTGTATCCTTGGCAAGCACCACACCTTTTCCAAGCACATCCTCGCCAAATGTTTTCATAAAGCTTACAACCTCTGGTGCTGTTGTATTAGCTGGAATGACTTCAAGTAATTTTAAATAGCGTGGCGGGTTGAAGAAGTGAGTACCCAAGAAATGCTTTTGAAAATCTTCTGAGCGCCCTTCAGCCATTGCATTAATGCTAATACCAGAAGTGTTTGAACTAACAATTGTTCCTGATGTTCTGACAGCGTCGATTTTTTCATAAAGACTTTGCTTAATTGCTAAATTTTCAACGACAACTTCAATAATCCAATCCACATCTTTTAACTTCCCTAAATCATCCTCAAAGTTACCGACCGTTAGTAGTGATAAATTTTTCTTAGAAGTAAGTGGTGCTGGTTTTTGCTTTACTAACTTTTGAAGCGCCCCATTAACAATACGATTTCTTACAGCAGGATGTTCTAGAGAAAGGCCCTTTGCCTCTTCTTCTGCTGTTAGTTCCTTCGGTGCAATGTCTAATAATAGTGTTGGAATACCGATGTTTGCTAAATGTGCAGCAATACCAGAGCCCATAACACCTGAACCTAGAACAGCTGCTTTTTTAATATTGTAAGTCACAAGCAATTCCCCCTTATTCTCCCATTGAATGAATAGCCATTCATTTTTTGGCCAAAAAAATATCAAGTTTGCCTTCGTGTATTTTTGTCCAGATTTTATGTATGACTAGCTTAATCCAGCCTAACATCTGTGACATACAACTAAGGCCTATCTTCATTCAGCGATTATCAATACTAAATGAAGATAAAACTACTTTTTCTGTTTTTAGTGTAGATTATTTTGTCTAAATTAGCAATCTTTTTTCTTCATTTATTTTTGCAATATACAACTTTTTTTGTTTTTTACGAGCAAAAACAGGACAGTAAGTAGCTATCAATTATCCCAAACAGAAAACTTTCAGGATACGTGAAAAATGTGTAGAATGGAAAGCAAGGAGAGTGAAATACTAATGAAAACAATTACTACTGCTGAACAATTTAATGAACTGATCTCTGGTGACCAAAAGGTACTTGTGAAGTTCTATGCTGGCTGGTGCCCTGATTGTACACGTATGAATATGTTCATCGATCCAATTATTGAAGAATACAGCCAATATGATTGGTACGAGCTGAACCGTGATGAGCTACCAGAAATTGCTGACAAATATGATGTTATGGGTATTCCAAGCTTACTAATTTTCCAAAATGGTGAAAAATTAGCACACTTACATAGTGCTAATGCAAAAACACCTCAGCAAGTAACGGATTTCTTATCTACACAGCAATAATTAGCTGGCTAAAAAATTGTATAATTGACATAAAATAGCTACTGATCTGTGGCGAAAGCGAAGCGTCAGCCACAAGTTACAGATTTCTTATCTTCACAGCAATAATTAGCTAGACTAAAAATTGTATAATTGTCTGGAAAGCAAAAGCCGCAAGGAACAGACACAAAATATTACAAGAGCTACATTTCTTTTGAAATGTGGCTCTTGTCACAAAGGAGAAAATGATGCGCCAACAACTATCCATACATGGAAAATCACAATACGATGCAAGCATTTTGCCAAACTATCGAAATTCTGCGTGTGGACCTACAACTGTACATGTAATTTTAAACTATTTAGACGAGTCAGCTCCTTCGATAAATGCGCTTTATAAACTCCTTGGTGGTACGAAGATTGGGTTATTTAAATGGCGCCTCATTCGTAATCTTCGTCGTCTCCATCCAACATGGGATATCCGTAATTGTTCATTAAAGGAGGCACTACAGGAAATTGATGCAGGCCGTCCTGTAGCCATACGCTTTGATCGTTATTTCAGCCTGAATTGGCGAGATAAAAAATCCGCCTTTGCCTATCACTGGGTACCTCTTATTGGCTATGAAATACGAGATGATGAGCTGTTGTTAATTTTCCACGATAATGGTGGGCCTAATCGCGAAAGTAAAATCCGAACAGCTTTATTTAAGGATAATGAGAAAGTATTGAGCTTTATAAAAATCACGCCTATTTTTTGAGCTAGCTTGCCTGCTTTGTTTAGATATGCTCTTAATTCCTCCCCTCAAGATAATTTTTTACAACTTGGGCAAAAATATCAGTTGTTCTATACGTCTCTTCCAGCGTATTTTCTATACTTCCAATATTTAATAAAATAGAATTATCATGAAGCTCTTGATTATAAGTATTTTCAGGAGTTACTTCCTTTTCTTCTACCCCCCTCGAAAGTCCTGGATATAGTTCCTCCAGTTGCTTATGAAGCTGTGTTGCAAATTTTTTGTTCACTTCATAGTTTTCGCTTGTTTTTGATACGGTAAATTGAATTCTTGCATAATTTTCCCCTTTAATTTCAATCGTTGAATCCTGTCTTTTCAGAGAATCTCGATGTATATCAAAAATCATACGTATACTATTATGTTCAGCTAATGCTTGTTGTAAATTTTCCCTTGATACTTTATACGAATCTGAAAATGGTAAGCCTTTTCGTTTTAAGATTCCAGCTATATCTGTTTCGTCATGAATTGCTTTAATTTGCAATTTTTCCAATACTTTACTTAACTCTTTTCCAACCAATGTTACATTTTTAGTATGACTAAACATCTGATTAGGTTTTTCTGTTTGAAGTTCTGGAATAAATGATTCTGTATTATGTGAATGATAAATATATACGACAGGCTCTTTTTCGTCTATTGCATTAGACGATGCTGCTCCATAACCATTTATTGAAACCTTGCTATCTTCGCTATATAAAATTAACCACGAAAAAATAAATGAACAAACTAAAAAAACACTTGTCATAACAGAGAATCTTGTTATTATTCTTTTTTTATTCATACTTCGCGCTTGTTGTCTAAGTGTGTTTTCAGTCAAAGCAACAAATTTTTTGCTTGGATGCTGAGGGTACATATCTTTTAACAGATCAAATATCTCTTTATCATTTTGCATTTGTCAAAACCCCCTCTATATCAATATTCAGTTTTCTTTTCAACTCTTTTAAAGCTCTGTGATAATCAACTTTCACTTTAGCTTCACTACATTGTAGAATATCGGAGGTTTCTTTAATAGAGCATTCAGAAATGCCTCGAAGAATCATTACCGCCCTGTAATTAGGTTTTAATTTTGCAATGGCCTCATGTATACATCGCTTTAATTCCGTTACCTCAAATACCTCATCTGGCTTCTTTTCATTCGAGGACAATTGATTAAAAAAAACATCTTTAAATAAAGAGACAAACCGTTTTTTTCGATAATGATCAACTGCAACATGTTTTGCGATTGAAAAAATCCATGTTTTTAAATTATACTTGCCATTAAAATTTGTTAAGCTTTTTAACACCCGAATAAATACTTCCTGCGTTAAATCCTCCGCATCATTTTGATTTCCCGAAAAGCAAACAAGAAATCTGTACACGTCTAAATAATACAAATTGTAAATTTCAACGATTCTTGATTCCAAGTTATTCGAATCAACCAACCTTTCCCCTCCTTTACTTATTCATCTATAATTCGTTTGAGATTCGTAAAAGGTTACAAAAATTTTCATTAAAAAAAGCAGAGCATAATTCTATACTCTGCGTTTGATAACCATGGTGTTTTTTAAATTAGTGTATACAATGAACGTGCCTGCTTGGCTATTAGTGTAAAACCACGTTCCTCAATTTCTTTAAACAATTGCGGCTCATAGCTTGGTACTATGAGATGAGAGAATTCTGCATCAATTGGTATATTTGTTTGAATTGTTGCAAGCTCGTGTGATAGCTTTAGCATGTCTACATTTTCTTGAATTTTCGTCCGTTGACCTGGCTTTAATTCATCTAATGATGTCAGTAAATTTTCAATGGAGCCATATGTTTGAATAAGTGTAAGTGCCTGCTTTGGTCCAATGCCTTTAACGCCTGGGTACCCATCACTCGTATCCCCCATAAATGCCTTAACCTGTGCAAATTGAATTGGCTCAATGCCATACTCCTCTTTAAAGCGTGCATCTGTATATATGTCATACTCGGTATAGCCTTTTTTCGTAAAAGCAATTTCTGTTGATGGTCTTAAAAGCTGCAGTAAATCCTTATCCCCACTAATTACGGTAATGTCAGCCTCATCCTGCCATTTCGTAATCATTGAGCCAATTAAATCGTCAGCCTCCATCCCTTTAACACCAAAATTTTTCCAGCCGATTTGTTGGGATAAATTTTTCGCCATATCAAATTGTGGTAGCATTTCATCTGGTGGTGCTGGTCGATTAGCCTTATAGCCATCAAATAATTCATTGCGAAATGTATGTGCGCCCATATCCCAACAAACAGCAAGATGCGTTGGTCGCATAATAGATTGTGCGGTTAGTACATGACGCACAAATCCTTGGGCACCATTAGTCGGCGTACCATCTGCAAGACGAATATAATGCCCCATTGCAGCCGAGGCAAAGAATGAACGGAATAAAAGAGCCATGCCATCAACTATCAGTAATTTCGGTTTCGTTGTCATTATAAATAGTCCCCTCTATAACAATACAATGATTGTATTTATCCATCACTTAATTATTAACATTGTTCTATTATAGCAAACTATTATCAATTATGCTCCAGCATAAATATTGTGTCTGGATTAGCAGTGACATCCTCTGAGAGATTAATGCTAGGCTTGATTAAAATTTTATTGTAAATAATTCATCATATCACTACCTAATCAAGGCTTTCGTTTTTGTAGTTAGACGATTACGATGATCCAATTTAATACCTGTTAGCCATTGTAGAAATGCGGTTACGCCCATCTTTACTGTTTCTGAACGTAGGTCGCCTTCCTTTGGATCTGCGTAAATAAAGTCAATATGACGAACACCTTCATTTTCACCAATGAGCTTTAAAATATCAAATAATTCATAGGCTGTTAATCCTCCTGGCGTTGCTGCTGGGACATCTGGTGCGAACGTAATATCTAACGCATCTAAATCGACGGATACATAAATACGATCTACCTGATACATCAGCTGACGTAGCATTTCACGAATTGTTAGCTGAATGCCATCACGACGCATTTGCTTTAACGTAATCATATGAATTCCTTGGTCTTTTGCATAGTGAATCATTTCAGGCGAATTAAAAAAGCCATGTAATCCGACATTATAGATATGTCTCCCCTCTACAGTGCCTGCAGCTATCAGCTTCTGGATTGGGGAATCCATCGCTAAGCCCATTTCCTCTTGATTACGAGCATCCAAATGTGTATCAATTTGAATAATGCCAATTCGTTCCTGTGGGAATGCATTCTTAATTCCTCTGAGCGAGCAACCTGTAACAGTATGATCCCCACCTAGAAGACAGGTAAAGCTTTTTGGATAGGCTGTACTTAAATTTTCTGCTGCTGCCTCGATAGCCGATTCAGAAAGCATTCTATCTGTTGGTTGAATGGCTACATCTCCGACATCTACAACTGCCAATGAACGTAAATCGACTTGCTCATCTAAATTATAGGATTGAAAGCTTGGCCATACCTTTCTAAATGCTGTTGGGTATTGGGCCTTTTTCGAGGGATCACTTGCATACGATAATAAAGCTCCATATATGATAATATCTACGTCATTCGGATGCGGATTCTCCTTTTGCTTAATCCATTGATGCATAGCTGAGCCTTTTTCCTGCTTCCATTGACATTCTGGTTGAATAAACATATTAACCGACCACCTTTACACCTTTTTTCCAAACTTTTTTCACATGATTGACTCCAAAAATATAATGTAATTTTTGGTGATTATGTACATCCCATAGTACTAAATCTGCTTGTTTTCCCACTTCAATAGAACCCACTCGGTCTTCAATTTGAAGAGCACAAGCAGCATGATATGTCGCAGCACACAGAGTTTCCGCAGGTGTCATTTTCATCATAATGCATGCTAGGTTCATCACAAGCGGCATTGAAATAGTAGGAGATGACCCAGGATTGCAATCCGTAGAAATAGCTACAGGCACACCTGCGTCAATTAAATCTCTTGCGCGGGCTGGCTTTTCGCCAAGATATAATGCTGTTGTTGGTAATAAACATGCTATGACACCTGAATTTGCAAGCGCTTGAATCCCCTCATCCGATACTTTCAATAAATGCTCAGCTGAGATTGCTCCTACCTTTGCCGCTACAAATGCCCCCTGGTTTTCTGCAATTTCATCAGCATGGATTTTCGGAATAAGTCCCTTGTTCTTACCTGCTACTAAAATACGCTCTGATTGCTCAGGGGTAAACACATCAACCTCACAAAAGACATCGATAAATTTAGCTAAATCTTCCTCCACCACTGCAGGAATCATCTGGTCTATGACAAGTTTGATATAGTGCTCTGGATTACCCCGGTACTCCTCTGGTACAGCGTGGGCACCCATAAAGGTTTGCACAATATCTATTGGATGTTTTTCATGCAACTTTCGCATCACGCGCAATTGCTTTAGCTCATTGTCCAAATCCAATCCATAGCCACTTTTACTTTCAAGCGTCGTCACACCATGCTGTAAAAATAAATCTAATCGTCTCGTTGTTTGATTGAAAATATGCTCTTCGGACAGTGCTCGTATTTTTCTAGTTGTCGCATGTATTCCGCCACCAGCATTCATAATGTCCATATAACTGGCACCTTCTAAACGCATTTCAAATTCATGCTCTCGACTGCCACCAAAAACAACATGCGTATGTGGATCAATCAAACCAGGCGTTACAATTTTTCCTGTAGCATCTACAATGTCCGCTTCCTCTGCTCGTGATAAATACTTCAAAATCATTTCACGTGTTGTCCCTATATCATGAATAACGCCATCTTCAATCCAGACACTTCCGCCTTCAATAATACCTAACTCTTTCATTTCCTCACGTATACGCGGCCCTTTTTTTTCACTAGCAAGTGTCACTAATTGCGAAATATTTTGAATCCAAATTGGCCTCTGCTGTCTTTCTGTCATTCTTTTATCCCCCTATTAATACTTCGAGCTTTTTCAATATTTTTTAGTATCATAAGTAATTACATTTTCGGCATACTCCTGTATTTTCCCTTTATTTTTTAAAAATTGTCACTCCGCGGCTAGAACTTCTATTATTAAAATAAAACAAAAAAACGCAAACTAGAGCATTTTCTAGTTTGCTATTTTTTCTGTTTAGATAATTGATGACAAAGCTCTGCTACCTCGTACATGGCATAACTTTGAAAATTATATTTTTGAGATAGCTCTTGATAATACTGTAAGATTTCTTCAAGGATGGCTAAGTTTTTCCCTAATTTCTTGCTAAAATTATGCGGATGCCACCATAAGTGATAAAATGTCTTTGTTATCGCAGCTTCATGCATGGCCTCTTTAATACGTTTCATTTTTAAGCCCTCTAAAAAACGTAAAGGGCCACAATATGGTCTTAAGAATGCACTTGAGTGAACATTAATTAATGTATCCTTTTGCATTTCCTCCATTGTTACCAAATGATTTCCTGTTATATTCATATAACTATCCAACCATTTTTTGACCCTTATTGTGTGGCCTGTATTCTGAGTGCTATACACTGGATGATTTTCATTCCCTCGATAGCATATTAATCCCACTTCACGACATGCTGCAAAATAGGCTTTATTTATCTGATTCCGTGGAAAGACAATCGACTTCATAGGTCCAGTCAACTCCTCGCAAATCATTGCAGTAGCATGTAAATCGGAGCGAAAATCGGCTTCCGTTTGACCCTTTTCTAAACAATAAAAATGAGAAAATGTATGGCTTCCAATCTCCTGATGAGGTGTACTTTTAATTCTCTCGATTAAGGATTTACCAAAATGTAAAAGATCCTGTTCTTCATTTTCTCCAACCTTGGCAAGCTGCATATGAGCCGCATAGCGCATATTGTTATATTTCACAGGGATCCCTCTTAAATAATGAGCCATTTCCTCTTTTGACTCTGCAAATAATAACCCAACAGTTGCCCAAGTTGCATGAATGCCATATTGTTCAAATAACGCTAAAATCTTAGGTAATGCCTGACGTACACCATTCATATTTTTGCTGTAGCGCCCATATCTAAATGTATCATGGACACTCCAATTTAACTTCAAATCCAATGATATCACGAGACCCCCGTGATTTAGTTCGTTTGCTACTTCCTCCATTTTTGCACGCCCAGTAAAAGTGCACTAATTTTGGAATGAGCAATGTAGCCCGAATAAACATTGACTACTTGTCCACCAAAGCTTAACTTAAATTCACGAATATTTTGATCATCCATGAGTCTCCCCATATCGTATAAAACAAATCCTTGCTCCTTTAAATGCAATAAGTTATGCCATAGTAGAAAGTGATTAGCATAACGGATAGGTCGTTTTAAATAATCAAGTGTCGTTTGCGAATGACAAGTGGCAACATAATAGGACATTGCTTTTTTAGCATGTACAATATCAAGCCTATAGCATAGAGTTTGTCCACAAATGCTTCGAATCTCAGACAACCATAAAGCTCCCTGATTATTTAACAGCATAATGGCTTCCATTTGAGATTTACTAATGGATTCAAGTTTTTTTCTTTTGGCAAAATTATTATAAAACTGCTGAAAGGCTCGTAAATTTTCTTCAGATGGCTCCTTATAAATAAAAACTTGATAGGCTTCTTTTTGAGCACGACGAAGTATTTTGCGGTTACTTTCTGATAATGCAAGATACAATGACAGCGCACTTTCTGTAAGATGGATATGAACTGTCTCACTTTTCACAAGCTTTCGACTCGGAACAAGTGAATGTGTATAGCCAATTACCTTCATTGATTTTCGAACATTCGCTGGCTTTTCTACAAAGTAAAAATGCTGCATTGCGATATTCCATCGCTTACTTTTAATGGACAGAATGAACATCGCCCCCACTCTCTGTGTTTTTTTCTACATGCGTTCGTTGAAAACGAGCACATTTGAAATGTTTCATTCGAGAAATAGGTTTATAGCCTAGCTTCATCAAGCGTTTCTGCTTACGCCATTGCCAAAAGTTTGCTGTTACCCAGAGTGTTTGTGTAGGTTTGATTTTTTGAAAAAAAGCTGTAATTATATCGATATTTTTATAAACATCATAGCTTAAAAAATAAGTCTGCTCTGGCAAAGTCTCAATTATTTGCAATGTATCTACATACAACTTGGACGTATGTAAGGCAAACGCAGGCTGAATCGTTTTTGCAAAGGAATCTTTATATACGGTATATCCCTTATAAAGTAGAGTAATGATTTCCTCCTGATTAAGCTGCATCGCCTCTTGTGTGGACATTTTCTCAAACAAATTTCCTACAGGTCGTTGTGGCGGTACACTTTCTGATGGGGATAATTCATATATATTCACTTGCTTAAAACGTATAAACTTTTCTACGAATAGTTGTCCATATTCTAGCCAATCTTTGACTTTTCCATACTTTACTAAGTATCGTAATTGCTCTAACGTGTCACGGCTCCATTTAACAAGGCGCTGATTCTTTGTTACATATTCCTTTAGTTGTGCTTTCAATGTATACATAAATGCCAAAATCTTTGCCCGCCTCGTCCCACTGCTGACAAGCATTTGTCTTGTAAAGTCAATGTTAGAGCGCCAGTCAAGTTTATATGGTTCATAGCCTGTACCCATGTCAAACAAGTGGTAGTTTTCAGAGAAGGCTCGTTTAATATTCTCCTGATTCACTAGTCGACTGGCTCCAAATATTTTAAACATTGGTTCATAGGCAAGGGCATACGTCACATATCGCCCACGACAGCAAACTCCATAGGTAAAGGCAATCCATTGATTTTCAAAGACTAATGCGTCTATTTTTACTTGCAGGGATTCACCTTTAAGAAGCATTAGACGCTCTAGAAAATCTCGCTTTTTTCCTTTTCGATAAGCACTTGTATCTAACCGTTTAGTCCATCGTCTATCCAATATTTTAAACATTTCCGAAAGCTCGTCCTGAGAGGGGGTTATCTTTATTAAAGATCCTACATTTCGTAGCATTCTTTCTCGATAATTCATATCGTGTTTTTTACTACATTGATGAAAATGGATATGGAAGTCTATATCGTGAAAGTCAATATACGGGGTTACTACTCGAAAAATACTTGGAGGTAGTTGCCTTTCTACAAAATATTGCTCTAATATTTTCGTAGAAACCTTGCTTTCGAGTAAACCATGAAATGAAAATAGTAGATGCTTATGCTTTTTTATAAGCTGATCAAAAACAAAGGTCGTCGCAGACAGCATGGACTCTTTTTGTGCTACAAGCCCAGAGTAATTGGCGCTATTTTCGCCTGCAAATGCATAAATTCGTATTCCCCAACGAAGTCGAATCGTAAATGGAAAAAAGGCAATAATTTGACCATCATTTTCAACTGCATAAAGCTCCACACGCTCTTTTCGCCCCATAGTTTGCCACCAGTTATAAAACCAGGCAAACTCAATAAATGGATTATCATTGCCTTCATTCGCTAAGATGTCATCCCACAAATTTTTGTACCACATAAGCTCATCATCAGTTCTAATGCGAATTAATTGCACATCAATCACCTTTCTTAACAAACTTAGAGACAGCCTATTCAACTGCATTTTTAGCACTTAACTCTATATATTCATAGCGATGATTTCTAGAACTTTTTTTGTCAGGTAATATAAAAAAGAAGGCTATCAAGAAAATTAACATCTTCTCGAGAGCCCCACCCTTTTATCGTAGATCATCATTATTTTTGTCTTGAACTGCTAAGCCTGCAAAATCTGTACATAGCATTCAATTTGAACATTACCCTTCAATGCCTTGCTGATCATACACGTCTGTTCCGCCTTTTCGGCTAAGCGATAAATTCTTTTTAACTCACGTTCAGAGCAGTTCTGTACCCTCATACTTGGCCTATGGACAATTTTTTCATAGGTAAAAACACCATTGGTAACATCGACAAACCCCTCAGCCTGCATAGATAGATCTAACACCTCTATCTTTGAATTTTCTAGTAAGGCAGCTAATGTAATTAAATAACACGTAGCTGCGGCACCCAATAGCATTTCATCAGGATTTGTGCCAACACCTGGCCCATTCATTTCCCGAGGAATAGAAATACTCGTGTGTAGGTTAGCTGCAGCAATTTCCCCTAGCCCATTTCTTCCCTCTGACCATTTTAACTCCATATGAAATACATGTTGAATCCTAAAAACCTCCTTTGAATGATGCGTGTGTTCATATACTATCTTTGCAGTTTAGCTTAACAGATTTTCTCACAGAGTGGTTACCTAGTTTTAACGCCACGAGAGAGGTTCTTGGCCAATCGAGCGCTTTTTTCTCACTGCCGAGCGGGGTCTCGGGCAACCGAGCGAGTCTTCCTTTCAGCCAGCAGGGTTCTCCGCCAACCGAGCGGGTCTTCCTTTTCAGTCGAGCAATTTTCTCTACCAATAGAGCGGGTCTTCCTCTCAACCGAGTGGGTTCTCCGCCAACCGAGCGCCTCTACCTTTCAACCGAGGAATTTTCTCTGCCAGCCGAGCGGGATTCTCGGGCAACCGTGCGATTCTTACTCTCAGCCGAGCAGGGTTCTCTGCCAGCCGAGCGATTCTTCCTTTCAACCGAGCGGGGTTCTCCGCCAACCGAGCGGGATTCTCGGGCAACCGAGCGATTCTTCCTCTTAGCCGAGCGGGATTCTTGGGCAACCGAGCGAGTCTTTCTCTCAGCCGAGCGGGGTTCTCGGGCAACCGAGCGAGTC
>NZ_DKJS01000059.1:67196-94688 GCF_002455205.1 Lysinibacillus sp. UBA6686
CCACTTAGCCGAGCGAGGTTCTTGGCCAACTGAGCGGTTTTTCCTATCAGCCGAGCAATTGTCTTGGCTACCCGAGCGACTTTTCCTATTTACCAGAACAATTGCCTTGACAACTTAAGCATCTTTTCTTACTAACTTAATCGCAATAAAAAATGCTCGCCCTCTTTGCAAAAGCATGAGTCGAGCATTTTTTCTATTCTGTGGCAGCAACGTTCTTTTCCGTTTCAGTATGGCGGTTTTTTTTCGTTGCTGTTTGGTATTCTGCTAAACGAGCAGTTGTGCGCCAATAGTGATAGACTAAACGATCAATCCATAGAAGCGCTTCTACTTTCGAAACAGCTGTCTCTAACTCTACGGCATTTTCAACAGAATGCTCGAAATAGGCATTTCGTTTATCTCGTCGTACAGCTGCCATCTCTGATGATGTTTCCTTTAATAGAACAGAAATCTCTGGCAAGCGTTCATCTTCATCAATTATCACTAAAACTTCCTCAAGTACCTCCAACCATTTCTGTGTTAAAGTGGACTGTAGCTGAAAGGTGCTTGGATTTTGCTCTCGTAATGCCTTTGTCAAACGAAGCAAGTGATCAAGTGCATGTAATAGTGAAATATGCTTATGACGATCCTTCGTGGCTGTTGATTGGATAGCATCCATAAACAGACGTGTTTTTTCAATCGCATCATCAATCAGAGTTAATTTACTTTCAGCTTCTGTTGTCATCTTTTTACTTTGAATAAGGGATACGATTACTGTTGTTAATTCCTTTGTAATGTCCTGAAGGGTATTAAAGGAAACCTCCACAGCTACCCCAGGAATTTTTGCCACACTATCATCCAGATTTCGCGTTAAATGATTACCTTTCTCTGGTATCATTTTTTCAATGGCCCTCGCAAACGGTCGGACAAACGGCACGAAAATAATGGCACCAATGACACTAAATAAAGTGTGGAAAACAGCAATTCCTAATGTTTCATCAAAGCTACCATTTATGAATGTCGTCACATTTTTTGTTAATGAAAACATCAATGTTGCACCAATCGTAACAATAATGGCTGTGGCCACGTTAAACAGTACATGCGTCATCGCTGTCCGTTTTGCAGCTGTTGACGCTCCAATTGCAGCAAAAAGGGCTGTGGCAGTGGTTCCTATATTTTGTCCGATTACTAAATAGGCAGCCTGTTCAAAATCAATAGCTCCTGCATAAAGGGCGGTTAAAGTAGCCGCAATTGCTGCACTAGATGCCTGCATAATGACGGTCATAACTAGACCAAGCACAATTAAAATAAGCTGACCGCCTATAGAATCCGCCTGAAAAGAATCAAATGGAATTTTATCCTGAACGGATGCCATTCCTCCCTGTAATACATCAATACCTAAAAATAGTAAGCCAAAGCCTGTAAAAAGCCCGCCTATCGCTTTAAAATCACGTGGTGCTAATAATTGCACAAAGACACCGAGTGCAATAAAAGGCAATGACATTGTCTGCATATTAATTTTGAAGCCAATAAGCGAAATAATCCATCCTGTGCTTGTGCTACCTATATTTGCTCCAATAATAACACCAATTGACTGTATAAAGGTCAACAGCCCAGCACTTACAAAACCAATCGTAATCAGAGTTGTTGCAGTAGAGGATTGCACAATCATTGTCATTAAAGTACCTGAAAGAACTGAACTAATTGTTCCACCTGTAAATCGATTCAACCATTTTTTAAGAGCATCCCCTGCAAGCTCCTTTAAACCGTTAGTAAGCATGGTCATCCCAAGTAAAAATAAACCAATGCCTCCTAATACATTTATCAAACTACTAACACTCCCTACAAAATAAAATAAATATCATATGTGGCTAATGAACCTATATAATCAAACATTACTTAATATTACCATTATTAAAATTAAGAGGATAGCTAACATTTCTTTTCTTGGGCAGTTTTTTTATAAAAGCTTCATCGTCTCACCACTGATTTACGAAAACATTCACATTAAATTTATGGTAGAATAGAAAAAATGATTTTTTAGGAGATTTAATAATGATATTAACGAAGCAGCAAGCATTACAAGCACTAAATAAAAACAAATTTATCGGTTTTACTATTACAACAGGAAATATTATTATAAAAAAAATTAATAAAACCGATTATAATATATTCGTTTTTGAGGAAGAAAAAGAGAAACCTATGCATTATCTAGGCTCTATTATGAATGTGATGGCAACAATGAGCGACAAAGCTTCCCATAAAGATTTTGTTATTGTGGATCAGCTCCCAGCACAAGAAGAAAAGGAAGAATCAAAAGAGGAAAAGAAGGCTGATTGCGATGAAGTCAGTCGTACGATTACAGAATATGATGGCTTGTATGAAATAACACAGAGTGGTCGAATTATTTCTGTACGTGAAAATCGCCCATTGGCTCGATGCAATGATGAGTATGGCTTTCATATTGTTCGCCTAACAAAGGAAGGGACTGCAACTAGCCATAATGTCTTTGAACTTTGGCAGCAAGCATTTCCGGAGCTTGAACAAAATGCCTTTAAGGGGGCCCTAAAAGCGAAATATGGCACAGGTTGTAAATTAATAGATAAACCAGGTATACACTTTTAATGAAAATATCCTCAGTGCTACTTCACTGAGGGTATTCCTTTTTATGTAAAAAAAAAGAAAGCGTAATGGCCTTCCCTTCATTTTTATGGCTTAAGAATTACTTTTATGCATTCATCCTCACGATCATTGAAAATTTGATAGGCTTTACTTGCTTCCTCAAGAGGTAGCTTATGTGTAATAATCTCCCTTGGATCAAATTCTCCTGCCATTATTTTATCATAAAGCAGCGGCATTAAATGTATAACGGGAGCCTGTCCCATCTTCAAAGAAATATTTCTTTCAAATAAATGCCCTAATGGAAACTGATTGTATTTAGAACCATAAACACCAGTTATTTGAATCGTACCAAATTTACGAACAGCATCCATTGCAATACGTATTGGACTTAAAGTTCCCCCTTGCAGCTTTAATTTTTGTTCAATGGCCTCTACAGGTGTTTTCTTCCCATCCATCCCTACGCAATCAATAACAATATCCGCTCCACCCTTGGTAATTTCTCGAATATAAAAGGCCACTTCATCATAATCCTCTAAATTAATAATTTCGACATTGTTTATTTTCTTCGCATGAACTAAACGATAGTTAATATAATCAACAGCAATTATACGCTTAGCCCCCTTCATCCAAGCAAATTTTTGTGTCATTAAACCAACAGGACCACAGCCGAGCACTACAACTGTATCTCCTTTTTTCACTCCTGCATTTTCAACACTCCAATAGGCTGTTGGGAGTACATCTGACAAAAATAATAGTGCCTCATCCTCTAGCTCACAGGACTCTGGAATGACAAAGGGCATAAAGTTTCCGTATGGCACATGTAGATATTCTGCCTGTCCCCCTGAATAATTGCCATATCGCTCTGTAAATCCAAGATATCCTCCTGAATTCACTTCGAGGTTAGGGTTGGAATAATCACATTGACTCTCCATTTCGTTCTTGCAGTAATAACAATCACCACAGGATACATTAAAGGGCAAAATGATGCGATCACCTTTTTTTACCCTCGTCACCTCAGAGCCAATTTCCTCTACAACCCCCATAGGCTCATGTCCAATCACATAATCTTTATCTGCTGGAACTGCTCCCTTATAGATATGCAAATCTGAGCCACATATAGCCGTAGATGTAATGCGTACTATAATATCATCTTTCTTTTTTAATACAGGGTCTTCTACATTTTTTACTTGTATATCTTTAATACCTTGGTAGGTTACTGCCCTCATATAAGCAACTCCTTTAATGTTTAATTAAAGCAATCGTCTATATTCTCTCCTTGATTAAGTTGTAGTATTCCAATCATCGCCATTTGGTTTCTTTTTCTTTTAAATTTACGATTATCATATTCATTTCTACCTTGCATATATTTTGTAATACGCTGAAAGTTTGGGATGAGGTGGAGAATTTTGCAGTTGAGTGCTATGGTGCTTGGTGGTTTTCTTTTTTTTAGTATTAGCATAGGAGGAGCGATTGCTTGGGTGTTCTCGAAGCTTTTCCAGCATACAACCCAGGGCTTATCATTATTATGTGGTGGATTTCTAGTTGGCTTACTAGTACTTGATATCGTTCCATCTTCCTTTCACCTATATCAACCATTTGGTCTGATCCTTGGCATTATTATTGGTTACTTTATTTTCCGAATATTAGATACTATCTTTCATTCTTCCCATTCACAAAACCCTTCTGTCACCCTACTAGCAATCGCAATGATTATTCACACCATCCCCATTAGTCTTACCGTGGGAAATTTACTAGGAAATGCGGCATTAAGCATTACCATTACAGCATCTATTATTCTTCATCACATACCAGAGGGCTTTGCACTTTCAACAGCACTACTATCTCAGGGAGAACGACTATGGAGGCTTTTTCTTTATTTCATTGTATTCTCTATTTTTTTCAGTATTTTTATATTGATTGGTCAATATTGGGATTTATCTGAAAAAGCACAAGGATTATTGATGGGGATTTCCATTGGCCTCATTGCCACTACTAGTATATCTGAATTTATTTTGCATCATATTCGTTCTGTCACACTAAAATCCTTAATCATCTATGTTTGTCTAGGCTATTTATTAAGCTATGTATTCCATACTTTAGTCGAATAAAAAGCAATCCACCAAGAAAACGTGGATTGCTTTTTTTATTTAATACTTTTTTTCAATTACTAGCATTAATGCACCCAGTAATCATTGAAGCTAATTGCTCAAGTGTTAGCTATCTATTTGGAAAAAAGGTTGTAAAAGAAGTCCCTTTTAAAGCAGGTCTATAAAATAAAAAAAGTCTTATGTTTTGAATTATGGAAATGCTAAGTAATACTATAGTAATTTTTGGCTCATCAATATATTTAATTAGAATTTCAAATATAGGATTATTTTGCTATTATATTTATAACAAGTTTACATTTATTAAAAGAAAGGGGTTTAATACTTGATTAATATATTAGTAGGGGTATTTCTACTAAGTGGTTTCATAGCTGCGATCTTTTTGCTTCTTGCCATTTTTAATTTCATAAAGTTGGATAAAATCAAAGCTATAAAAATGTTGAAATTTACTGGCATCTCAATTGTCATTTTTATTTTGTGTTTCATTGCAGTAGGGGAACTTGGACTTAATAATGCTGAAACTCCTAAAAAAGAGAAGCAAGAAGAAAAGCCTGTGGCGAAGATTGAAACGTCAGACGATGTAACTTGGCAGGATAAAGTGCAAGAGATTGCTGCTCTTAACAATACACCTACTGAAAAATTCGATACTATTGTAGCTTTTGCTAAAAAATATCCTTCGACAAAGGCTGAAATTAAAGAATTTGAGAATTACATTATAGGTGAGTATAAAAACAAAAAATATTTAGCGGATATAAAAGATGAAACCTATTTATTAAGCAATATTTTTAAGGCATATGTTATTAATAGATATTATGGGGATGAAGAAACACCTATTAATGATTTTGTCTATGGATTTTATCAAAATTCTAATAATGTTTTGAGAGGAATCGAATCAAGTAATAGCAACACAATTAAATATAATGAACGGCAAATGGAAAAAGCGCTAGCAGCCATTGAAAGCCCATAAAATGTCACTTTTTTTGTGACATTTTTTTATGTTTAAAACACATACTTGAAAAAGAGATTTTCAAGTTAAAAGGCAAATTCTTTATATCATTATAATAACTGAGTTTTTCATTTGATTTTTTTATATCGGAAGAAGTAGTATGGAGTTGTAACAAGAGAGGCAGTACATATCCACACTATTATATTAATGTAATAATATCAGAGGAGGAATTCATGATGAATTATCAAAACATTACAGTTGCAGGTAGCGGAGTATTAGGTAGTCAGATTGCCTATCAAACAGCTTTTAAAGGCTTTAATGTAACGGTTTACGATATTAATGATGAAGCTTTGAAAAATGCGCAGGATCGGATCACAAAATTAAAACCATTTTATCAGCAAGATTTAGGGGCCTCACAGGAAGAAGTAGATGCGGCATATGCTCGCCTAACATTTAAAAGCAATCTTGCGGAAGCGGTTGCAGATGCTGATCTTATCATCGAAGCAATCCCTGAAGTGGTCAAAATTAAAACTGATTTTTACACTAATCTTGGTAAAGTAGCACCTGCGAAAACTATTTTCGCTACAAACTCTTCTACATTATTGCCAAGCCAATTTGCTGAAGCAACTGGCCGCCCAGAAAAGTTTTTAGCACTTCATTTCGCAAACACAATTTGGAAAAACAACACTGCTGAAATTATGAAACACCCAGGCACAGATATGAAGGTATTCGATGAAGTCGTAGCATTTGCTCGTGCAATCGGCATGGTGCCACTACCATTATATAAAGAGCAGCCAGGCTATATTTTAAATTCATTACTTGTACCATTTTTAGATGCAGCTGAATCGCTATTAGTCAAAGAGGTAGCAGACCCAGAAACAATTGATAAAACATGGATGATTGGTACAGGTGCTCCACTCGGCCCATTTGCCATCCTAGACATTGTCGGCATTAACACAGCCTATAACATTGTAGAAGCAAAAGCAGCTGCGTCAGGCGATGAAAACATGAAAAAACTCGCTAATCTGTTAAAAACAGAGTACATCGACAAAGGCAAACTCGGCCGCGCAACAGGCGAAGGCTTCTATAAATATCCAAACCCAAGCTTCGCAAAACCTGATTTCTTAAAAGGCTAATTATCAAACGATGCACATAGCTATTAAAGCTGTGCATCGTTTTTATTGGATAGAGTTGCTCACTATGACTTCGATTTAGAAATGATTTGAGCCAGCAAATAAAATGATTGGCTCTAGGGCAAACTGATCGGATTTCACCTTAAATTGATCAGGTTTGCCTCTTTTTTGATCACCTTACATAAAAACTGCTTAGGTCAACTTATTAATTGAGCGGCTTCCACCATAAACTGCTCGGGCTACACACTATATTGATCAGCTTCCACCACAAACCGCTCAGGCTACACACTATATTGATCGCCTTCCTCCTCAAGCTGCTCGGATTATACACTATATTGATCGGCTTCCACCACAAACCGCTCGGGTTACCCCTTAAATTGATCGGCTTCCCTCCTCAAACTGCTCGGGTTACACATTATATTGATCGGCTTCCACTCGAAACTGCTCGAGTCACACACTATATTGATCACCTTCCTCCTCAAATCGCTCGGGTCACTCACTATATTGGTCGGCTTCCTCTACAAATCGCTCGGGTTACACACTATATTGATCGGCTTCCTCCCCAAACCGTTCAGGCTACACACTATATTGATCGGCTTCCACTCAAAATCGCTCGGGTTACCCCTTATATTGATCGGCTTCCACTCAAAACTGCTCGGGTTACCCCTTATATTGATCGGCTTCCTCCTCAAACTGCTCGGCTTACATACTATATTGATCGGCTTCCTCCTCAAACTGCTCGGCTTACCACTTATATTGATCAGCTTCCTCCTCAAACTGCTCGGGTTACCCCTTATATTGATCAGCTTCCACTCAAAATCGCTCGGCCACCCATTGAATTGATCAGCTTTTACCCATACTGATCGGCTAGGAAATTTTTTGATCCGCTCCCATCACTATAGGCAACCTTCAGGGTATCGAGAAATAAGCCTTCCCAAAATTTCTATAACAGATTCTGGTTATACGCATAGTATAAACCAACACTAAGAATTACTGATCGGAGGGATTATTATCAGCAATAATAAACTTGCATCGACTAATTTTGTGCTGACTGTCTTACTTCTTTTAGGCATCACAACCTATTATCTTTACAACCAATCACCCATTCAAATGGAACGCTTAGGTAATGTAGGATTTTGGCTGGCCTTCCCATTGTCCATCCTTAATATACTGGTAAGCTTTAAGCTGCTGAAAAATAGGGCACATAACACTCGAGACCCCTTATAACCTACAAAACTCCAAATTGCCGTGAAATTTGGAGTTTGCTTATTATAAAAATAAAACCATATAATCCTCATCAACATATTGCTGACTTACTTTTAGTGCTCTTTTCTCTGTTCCAAAAACCTCAAATCCCAAAGAAGCATACAATTTTTTTGCTGATGTATTTGTAGACACAACCGTTAAATTAAGCTGCTCAATCCCCTCTAATTCCTTTGCCTTATTGATGATCTCACCCATCAAATATCTACCAATACCATGCCCGCGCATTTTTGGAGAAACATAAACAGCAAAGATACTTGCCTTATGTCTTAATTTCTGCTTACTTTCTTGTACTAGCGTTGCAACACCCACTAATTCTTCGTTGTAGAATGTTCCAAATGTGTAAGATCCCTGTGATTCTAACCTCTTTGCAAATTGCTCAAGGGTAAAATCTTTTTCCTCCTCAAAGCTAGAACCAAATGCCTCTGGATTATTTAGTAGCCCTTCTAATCTTATATCCCGATACATTTCAGCCTCTGCTGCACTTAATATTCTAATATCCATGCTTTTTCCTCCAAAAAATTTAATTTATATGTACATCCACTACTCTTTTCCCTAAAATAGGAATATCAGCAAAAAAGGAGAGCTTATATTGAAATCTAATAGTATGATGAAGCATTTTCACACCTTACAAGAGCAAAGAGCTCACTATTTGCCCTCGATTCATGCACTCTCACAGAAAGAGCTATGGTATGGCAGCGAGGAGGGAAAATGGTCTATTGGTGAACACTTCTATCACCTTTATTTAATTCTTAGAATGCTTAAAACAGCGACTAAATGTTCCCTACTCCTCATCCCCTACGCAAAAGTGCGAAGAAATAAGCCTTTTGCCACTGAAATACATGATATTTACGAAGAATATAAACACAAAAAAGGAAAAGGAATGAAGGCTCCAAGAATATTAGTGCCAGCTCAGAAAATTCAATTTTCCTTAAACAGCAAAGATATTGAGCAACTCCTCGTGAACGACACTATGGCTATGAAAAGACTGGTGGAAGGTATTGAGGAGGATATCGCAGGACATATCATTTTTCCTGATCCTATTGCTCATTATCCAAACCTTATTCAAGCTATTCAATTGCTTGCTATACATGAAAGGCATCATTTTGAGATTATAGAAAGATTGATAGGAGCTAATACTTCATGTTTCGAAGTTGACCTAAAAAATTAATGCAAAGGCAATTTTTTTTAGGTCATCTCTAAGTAAAATCTCTAAAGCAGCATTCTTAAAAACCTTTCAAAATGCACGCCTGCCTCGGGCGGAACCTGCTCCTTAGATGTTGCTTCAATCGCAGCAGCTAAAAACGTCTCTGCAAGCTTCATTGACTCCACTAAATCTTGTCCTCGCATCATGCCACCCATAATAACAGATGCAAACAAATCACCTGTGCCTGAATAACTCTCACCATTATAATCACGGATACTATGAAAAGAACGCTCTGCATCAACATACATATTCCCCACATAACGCTGGCCTTTATCCGCTGCTGGTGGATTTAAGCCGGTAATAATAACGTTCGCCCCAGTCACCTGCTGAAGCTGATAACCAGCCTGCTCCAGTGCCTGAAAATATGCTAAATCATTGGCATAACTCTGAAGCTTCTCATACGCCAAACCAGTAAGCAAACAGCATTCTGTAACATTTGGCGTAATAATATCAGCACACTTTACTAACTCTTTCATACGATCAAGCAACTCTCCAGTGAACATTTTATAGACCTCGCCATGATCCCCCATCACCGGATCAACAAGCAGCGTCGTTTCATTTGAGTGAAACACACTTAAAAAACGAAAAATATTATCAATTTGCTCCTTACCTGTAACAAAGCCTGTGTGAATTCCATCAAAGGTTGCTCCAAGCTTACTCCACTCATCCACAAAGTAATCCATCTTTGACGTTAAATCCTCACAATAAAAGCTTGAGTACCCTGTTTGTGCAGTTAAAATTGCAGTCGGCAAAGGCACTGCCTGAATACCCATCACAGATAGCACAGGCATTGCAGCCATTATTGAGCACTTTCCAAAGGATGACATATCCTGAATTACAGCAACTTTTTTCATCATACATTCCACCTAACTAATCCTGCTTATACTCTCCCCATCGTATCACAATTAGAAAGAAGCGAAAATAACCGCAATCTGACCCCTACCTTTTTTATAAAATTGGCACTTTTACAACAGTCAGACCTTTGCTAAAGTAAAAATCATCAAAATATTCATCATAGTGAGGAAGATACAGATGCAAAATATACAAAGGCAATCCTATACAAAATCACGCACGAAAACTTTTGATTTAGTGATTACAGCCATTTTAGCTGCACTTGTTTTCGTTGCCACAATGTTTATCAATCTTAAGCTACCATTTGGCCAAGGTGGGCTTATTCATTTAGGGACATCTATGCTTTTCATCTCAGCGATTTTATTCGGTTCTAAAAAAGGGGCACTTGCTGGAGCAATTGGAATGGGCTTATTCGATATCGTAGGTGGCTGGTTAATTTGGGCACCAACTACTATTATTTCGCGCGCATTACAGGGCTTTATCGTTGGTAAAATTGCTTGGTCTCAAGGATATAGCGGCGACAATATTGGACTAAACATTTTAGGAGCAGTCGTGTCCATGCCTGCGATGATTGCCATTTATTATATTGGGCAAGCAATAATGTTTAATAGCTGGATCGCACCATTAGCATCCATTCCTGGAGATGTTATCCAAAATATTGTCGGGTTAATTATCGCGATTCCTGTATGTATCGTGCTGAAAAAAACACCATACTTCAAAAAGAATTTTTAATTTAAAACAAACACGCTATCTTGCTGTTGTGCTTTCAGCAAGGATGGCGTGTTTTTTGAATTTTTTCAAATGGCAAGAATGTAGAGTTTTTTTCATACTATATCTTGGAGGTGAAAAAATGCCAAGAGTAAAATACATTGATAATGACGTTTCCTTAGTGGCAAGAATGATGAGAGCTGAAGCGGTAGGTGAAGGAAACCAAGGAATGCTGTATGTTGGCAATGTCATTGTGAATCGACTTGTATCAAATTGTTTAGACTTTAAAGATTTAAGAACAATTGAAGATGTTATTTATCAGGTACAGGGAGGAAATTTTTCTTTTGAAGCTGTTCAAAAAGGGAATTTATTTTACCAAAGAGCGCGATCTTCTGAAAAAAGATTAGCAAAACAGACTTTGGATTATTGGAGACAACATCCAGCCAAATATGCACTTTGGTACTTCAATCCATATGCCCCATGTCCCCCAACATGGTATGGTCAACCGTTTACTGGGCAATTTAAGAACCATTGTTTCTATGAACCAGCTCCAGATACTTGTGAAGGTGTTTATACGGGATAGATAACGTAATAGTAATGCTACAAGTACAACCATTTTTACAGAAAGAAATCTTATATATTTAATGTATTTTTCCTCATAAACGACTATTTTAAAACCACACATTTCACTTTGCTAAAGTCAGAAATGTGTGGTGTAGTTATTTACTATTCCTAAAAAAGATCCATCGGCATATTTTCCATAAATCCCCTTACTTCTCGAATACCAGGAAGCTCACTTTCTACAAGTTCCACTCCTAGAATTTTTGCAAGCGGTTGAAGCATCGGTCTTACTTCTTTAGAGACAAATATTTTACTTGGTCTTACCTCTAAACCTTGTAAAAATGCCCAGAAAAAGCTTTGTGCCATTGGGGGCGTTTTCGGCATAGAGACTACCTCATGTCCAATCACCAAATTGCTTCCTCGTTCAACGAGTATGCCAACAATCGGATAAACATAGCGATTGGTTTGTTCCATTTCTACACCAAAGGGCATGTAAAATAAATCATATTCTAATTGTAATGCACTTTTAGGCTTTTTCTTATATTGCGCTTTTTCAAACATTGTAATTTCCTCATAGCACTCGAATGTTGGCTTTGAGACCTGAAGTTTCAACAGATAAATTTCTTGTAACTCGCCATCCGTTTTTACTTTAAATGCTGGATATTCATGTGCACCTACCTGTGGATATTGCCAGCCATCCTTCCGAATTTCTGTTATATTAATCATCGTATTGATAACATCAATTAAAAGCTCTACTTCTATATAATTTGGTCTTTCAGGGTGTGTTCCTTCTAAATAGCTACGGAATTGAATCCAATTCTTCTTCCCTCTATATGTCAGCCCACAATCTTTAATGAGCTGATAATCTGCTGGTTCTAACTCATCTCTATCAACAAAATTAACAGTTAATGCATTTAAACTATAGGAAAAATCGCTCGATAAATTTTTCTCAAAAAGAATTTTCGCTAAGCTATCATAGCCATACTCAAGATCAAATACCATTAATCCAAACTCTCCACCAGCAGCTCCCATAACAGAAACAAGTACCTTGTCATTCATATCCCCAAAATCAATCACAATAATCTCATTGCTCTCTAAGTATTGCCACGGCTTTAATTTTTTTAGCTCATTCGCAAGCTCCAAAAGAGTAAGGTAATCAGGTTCCTGACTTTCTAGAAAATCTATAATTCTTTCCAATTCCCTAGCCGCTATCCGTTCATTGATTTCCTCGATATTAATCTTGTTTAATTTCCCCGTATGAATATCACCTGCTCCAGCAATACAAATTGCCTTTTCTGAATCCATTGGTAATTGCACATAACTATCTAACCGAATAATAAATAATTCATTGGTATCAATAACCTGTCCAATCGCTTCATCACCAGACTTTCGGAACCATTTAATGACCAGCTCCTCCTCTGAATCTAAATCCGTGTCATTATCAGGTAAAAATAATATTTTTTCTTTATTCGCAGACACCTGTCCATCTTTTTTAACCATTTCAAAATTAACATATTCCGCATCATCCAAATCAAAGCTTAGCAATAAAAGCTCATCTAATAAATCAAATCTACTTTCCTCCGGTAACAAAAGCTTTCGATAGATTTTCGGCTTTTTCTTGCTCTCTATATGGAGTTGTATCATGATTTAACCTCTTTTCTATTTGTTAAACTGCCGGGATGAAATCATAGCTTATAAATCTGCTCTTCATTGATAGCCAACCTCATAGTAAACCACTTTTTATTAACTTTACTGACAATCTCTCTACGCTGCAAGATTTTATACTCCTTGTTTGCCATGTTTAAATTAAGTAGCATGGTTGCAAGAAAAATAGCCCCCTCCGAAATAATGCTAGATTGGAGCATACAAAATTTATAAAAATGGTATTAAATTTCCTAGAATATTGATTTTTCTTCCTAAGCGCTTAAAATAATAGTGTGAGTTAGTGTTTGAGATGTATAGATTAAAATCCTATACAGAGAACTTTCGGTATATTTATGATACAGGAAAGTTGATATTTTATAATACAATTTTCTAAAAAAACTTCGCAAAGGATGAAATGCATAATGTATGAATTTGTTTGTAAATGCAAGAAAACGATGGGTGCTACTGTTATTTTATCGTTACTATTAGTTTTGTTTGGATGTCAAAATAAAGAAGATACCAGTCCACCTGTCGATGAACCACATGTTGATGATAATGAAGAACTCATTGTTTCTGTATTTGATAACGAAGGCAAAGGTAGTGTAGTGGAGATAAATGCTGAAAAACATGTAGAAAACGAATTAGTTAATAATGAAGAGGTTTGGTTACATGCATCACTTTCAGGCAATAAACAATATCTTGCCTATACAAGTGCAAAAGGTGATGGACCTTGGGAGATTTATTTATTAGACAGAAACGATAAAAAAACTTATCAAGTTACAAATGATACTTTAGGACAACTTATTCCTAGAATTGGGGATGAGGAAGGCAAAACCATCTACAGTGAAATAATAGGGCCAACATACCCTGTTTCCAAGATTGCGAAAATAGATGTGAAAAAGAAGAATTCAATTGTATTTGATACAAAACAGCCTGACCGTGCTGTAGAAATGTATGATACTTCTAAAGACAAAATTATTGGTGCATTTGTCTCTGAGGAAGAGAATACAGCAAGAAGGAAGGCTGCAAATGATGCTGGTGTACCTTTAGGGCAAATTGTCTACTCAATATATGAAATGAATTTAGATGGCGCTGACATGAATTTGGTAACGAATATAAAAGCAGTCAATATTGATTCGATGGCATATGGAGCTAATGGAAATTCTGTTATTTTGGGAGGGGAAAATATAAATGAAGACGAAGGAAGCGGCATTTATCAGTTATCTCTTACAGACAAAACATTAACTACCCTATTAACAGATCAAATGATTAAAAAAAGTAAGAATCCCCTATTATCAGAGATTGGTCAAAGAAGGCTAGCGGTATTGTCAAAAAATGAGCAATTTATTTATTTTTCAGGTATCCCTAAAAATGCAGAAGAAGTTACCGTTGACGGTATAACTTCGAAAATACAGTGTATCTATAAGTATGACTTGGATAATAAAGAAATAACAAAAGTATATGAGTATAAAAAACCAGCTTTTATTACGGATATGACGGTTACATATTAGGGTATGCAGTTGTTCAGTCGAAACAAGATTTATTCCTTTGATAAATAAAAGCTACTAGATGTATTATTGAATATTTAGGTTTAAGAAATATATCCTCTGATATTGTGTCAATTTTGATGTTTGGTTATAAATAATACTAATATTATATTTTGTGAAAAATACATCTACTTTATTTATAAAACAACTCATTAACGGTAATAGCATTTTGATAAACTTGGAGTACAAAGCGAAAACTCCTCTCGTAGTTTGTCTAGGCAACAATTACGATACGTAAAGTTTTCGCTTTTCTTCTATAGTAAATGTAAAATTATTGAATTAATAGAAAATCAACCACGAGTTTTGGTGAAGAACCTTATAAATGGTAATTAAGTTATATTTAGGAGTCACAGACTTTTGGTCACAGTTTTTCTATACGAATAACTTTGATTTTTGCTGGATATGACTCCAAAATTTCAGAATACCAAATCCTCACTTCATCACCACTTTTAATTCCTCTCATAGAAAATTTTGATTCATTAATTAAAATTGAAACTGATTCAAATTTATTTGAGTAAATGAGATTTTCGCTAGAGAAACTCTCTATATCTGATTGTTGAACGTCCTTTCCTTGAATAAAATAGACTACTCCTTCATGCATTACTATATAGCCAATTTCACTTTCGGTATTTTCTTTATTAGATAATAGTTGGCTAACATTACCTAAGAACCATAAAGCAACAAGAAAAAGAAACAATAAGACCGTGTTGATAATAGGTTTGGAGATTCTGTTCTTCATTCAAATCATCACCTTATACATTTAATTATTTTCATATTGAATACATCTTAGCGTTTTTAAATGTAAATAATATACCAAATACTGTGCTCACCTCTATTCTACAATACAAAACGATAATTTACTTGTACTACTTCCCAAAAAAGTCGAGCTTAATATCTTATCCGTAAATTTCTTTATAAAAGAGAAACGACGACTATTTAAACCGTCGTCTGAGAAATGGGATATAAATTTAGTGCATGAAAAATGCTACTACCAGATAACGGTTTTTTTTATTGCTATCTGGTAGTATTTTTTGTTGTATGAAATACATAATTGAAATGATTATAGCTATCGCAACTTAAAGCCAAATGGTTTACTTTCTCAAATAAAAGGCTTTATTTTTTAGGAAACAATGTATAAGACCATGAGTAGATAAAATCAATGATAAAAACAATGCTCCAAATTGCTCCAATTCCAAAAGTAATCTCATTAGCATAGGGTGATTCTTTTGCTATCCCTTTTTCTATCCATGACAAATCAGTTAAATACATTTTCATCTCTGTAAGGTTTTCCGTTCCCATAATCCAAAAAAACGCTTGCACTGTAACAAAAATAACCAAATGTATATAAGATGACTTACGATACTTCTTTGCAATATATTTAGGGTTATTATTTCTTTTAATAATTTTATAGTCTTTATCAGTTAATAATTCAACACCACGAAACATCCCAATTTTTCTACGCATCCAACGATCTAGCTTTATAAAATCAAATATACCAAATGTAAATGCATAAATAATAAATATAGTAATAACAATTTGAAATGTTGAAATCTCTCCTGTTTGCTGATACACATACAATCCGAGTAACCCTTCAAGTATTAACATAAATAAAAATAGAAAAATGAACATAATGCTAAGTGTAGGTTTATTAAAGAAATAACGAAATATACCAAATAGGAGTAGTACCCCTATAGATAATAACTCAATAAGTATAAACAATTCCCAACTATATTCAAGTATA
Source organism: Lysinibacillus sp. UBA6686 (assembly GCF_002455205.1). NCBI lineage: Bacteria > Bacillati > Bacillota > Bacilli > Caryophanales > Bacillaceae > Lysinibacillus > Lysinibacillus sp. UBA6686. Next base: position 83,502 of record NZ_DKJS01000059.1, read on the forward strand.
ACTCCCAATCAAACACCTCCTTTGTTGAGAAAAAACAGTATAAGATAATTACAGCGATAGGAAAAGGAAACCTTTATATAAATTTATGAACGAATTCTATTTTCAATCTGACTTATCCAGTTTAAATCTGCCTCTAAATGTAAAAGTGTGCCATTGATTAATAAATATTTATGTTCTTCATTTTGAATAAGAAATTCCGTTTTTAATTTAGTCAATTCTAAAACATCTTTCATTATCATTGCTTTTTGTTGTTCTAGCATAATTTTTTCTTGCTCAAAATGGATTTTTCGAGCGCAGCTCCATTTAAAATGAAAGTCGTCCTTAGTAGAATGATAAGGTACAGGTTCTAATAACCATTTTTTTAATTCATTTTCTCCTGACTTTTCTAGCTTATATAGCTTTCTTTCTTGGTCATCTATCTCTGCAGATGACACGAGTTGATCACGAATGAGACGGTCAAGAGTAGTATAAATTTGACCAGGATTAATTTTTCCTTTGATACTTAGAAGAGACTCCAATTCTACTTTTAATTCGTATCCATGATTATTCTGTTGGTATAACAATGTTAATAGTCCATACTTTACTGACATAATTGATCAACCTTCTTTAATTGAAGATAAAATATTTATTTTACTAGCAGTCATACTGGATATCCAAGAGGCAAGAAAACTTAGTAATAGACCAGCAATCAATGCCACTCCAATATTAGTAAGAGGTATATGGAAAGGTACGAAATCTCCTAAAAGCGTGGATTGACTAGTAACGTAAAGTAAAATCACACCTAATATTGCACCCCCGATGACTCCTACTAAACCTATGAGTAACCCCTCACCAACTACCATCTTTCTTACTTGTTGTCTAGTAAATCCAAGTGCTCGCATTGTTCCAATTTCAGATGTTCGTTCAAATGTATTCATTAAAAGAGTATTAGCTGTGCCAATACTAGCTAAGCCAATAATTAGGAATAGCATAATTAATATTATTTCGTTCATACCAGATAACGCAGAAGTAGTTGCTTTAATTTCATCTTCAATAGTTTTAACTTTTGATAGGTGTTCATTGAAATCTGTCCATAACTGATCTTGTAATTCCTCTCCGCTATATTTAGCATTTAATGCTAGTAGCATATCAAAACTATTAGCCCAACCAAATTCATTATTTAAATGATCTTCATCCATAAAACCAACATATCCTGAATAATGTGAAGTATCTACAACATCAATGACTTCAAATTTTTGATTACCAGAAGGTGTATTTATGTGAATGTATTCCCCTACTTTACCACCCCATTCATCAAAAGCTCGCTTACCGAGCAGGATAGATGGTTTCTTTTGTAATTCCTCATATAACGATTCTTTTTCAATATCTTCAAATAATATAGGTCCCTTTTTACTTACGGCAAAAATAGAAAATTGTCTAGTCTCATCATTCATTGTTTCCCATGTAATAGGTGTAGCCTCTGTTAGTGGAGTAACATTTGCTACAGAATCATAAGAAAATAGAGTTTCTATATCTTCACTAGACCAAGGGGCTTCCGATGTAACCCTTAGATCACCCCCAAATGTATTTCTAATATCACGTTCATACCCTTCAGGAGCAGTTTCTATAACAGAGCTTAACAATAAGATGACTGCTATTCCAATGGCAAGTATAGCAGAAGTATTCGCATTTCTATTTAATTGCTGTGTAAGGCTATGCGTAGCTAAAATTCCTGAATAGCCAAAAAACATTTTGAAAATTGGTTTAAAGATCTTACTTATTCCTATTAACAAGAATGGAAACAGCAAAATAATACTTGCTAAAATAGCTAAATAGGAAATAAAATGATCAATAAATATAAAGGAAAGTAAGCCAACTCCTACAATACCTCTAAATAGATATTGTCTTTTCGACGATAATGTTTGAGTCCCCTCTTTTAATGTCAAGAGCACCGAAGTTTTCCCAGCATTGTAAATAGGAAATAAGGAGAAGATAATAGGAAATACAATTCCTATTACAATGGCTGTTATTGTAGGCATTTTCCAATTCAAAGTGTACACCGTATCAAATTCAAATACACTAAGCAAAGTTTGCATAAACATATCGCCAAGCCAAATCCCAATTGGAACCCCAATAGCCGTACCCATTAATGATAAAATGATTACTTCAATGAATACAAGTTTAGATATAGAGCTTTGCAAATAACCAAAACTTTTCATGATTGCAAATTCCTTTTTCCTTTCCATAACACTTGTATAAATCATATTAAAGACAATGAATCCACTAATAAGCATAGATAAAACAGCAATTAAGTAAAAAAATGTGTAGAGACCCCCAATATCGTTACTTTGTAGATCATCTGCGACAACTGGTTGGATATATATATTTGAATTAGTAAATTCATTCTGTAAATCTTGAAAAAGTTTTTCACCATCTTCATTTGTTTGAAATCGTACATATGAAAGCTCATTATCCATACCTGTCCATTCTCTTAACAAATCAAGGGGAGCCATAATTCTAAAACTAGTTGATTCAGCACTTTCCCAATCACTAGGACTCGCAAGCAACTGTGTATACTCGACTATTGCCGAAATCTTTGCCTCTCCTAAATTGCTAAACCGAATAGTATCTCCAACACTTTTATTTAATAAATTTGCAACAGGCTCGGTTATAATTAACCCTTCATTATCTAACTCTCCTTTTATAACTGGTAGTTTTAGTAAAGAACTATTCTGATCATTCACACCCGTAATTCGTACAGAACGTTGATTTTCCGATTTATCATCAAGATCAAAGAATACATGTTTATCAAGTGCAAGCAACGAGTCAGTAATGATTGGATTGTCTAAATGAGAGGAAACAGCCTCTTCTGAAAAGGTATGTTCATCACTTAAAAACCAATAATCAGCATTTGCTACATACATTTGTTCATAATAATTAAAAACATCATTTGTTGTTTTATCAGCAATTAACATGGAAGTTATAAAGGAAATGCCAATAATGATCCCAAGTAATGAAAAGAAAAATCTTTTTTTGCTTTCTATTATATTACGCCATGAAATTCGCCACATATTTAGCATAATCTTCATCCTTTCTAGAAATCACCTGCTCGACAATTCCATCTTTAAAAAGAATAATTCGATCTGCAAATCCAGCTGCGAAAATATCATGTGTAACCATGATTATTGTTTGATTGTAATCTCGATTAAATCTAGTCATTAACCCAAGAATGTCCTCGGCTGTATTTCTATCTAAATTACCTGTTGGCTCATCTGCCAATAATACGGCGGGGTTGCTAACTAGTGCTCTAGCTATAGCTACACGTTGCTGTTGCCCACCACTAAGCAAATTAACCTTCTTCTGCCCAAGCCCCTTTAAACCGACGGAATTAAGTAATTGTAAAACTGCTTGCTTTTTATCTTTTGTTAAAGTTCCATCTGCATGAAGTGGGAAAGCTATATTTTCTTCCACATTTAGATTACTAAGTAATTGATAATTTTGGAAAACAAAGCCAATATTCTGTCTGCGAAATATTGTCCTTTTCTTTTCTGTCATCCTATTTAAATAATGTTGATTAATTATAATGTCCCCTTCTGTAGGTATATCAAGACCACCTAATAATTGAAGTAAAGTACTTTTTCCAGAGCCACTAGGACCCATAATAGCTACAAATTCACCTTTTTGAATTTGTAAACTAACATTTTTTAATACTTTAATTCTCTCTTGTCCTTGTAAAAATTCCTTTTTAAGATTTTCAACCTGAATCACTTTATCAAATCCCCCTAATATCTTTTACATCATTATATACTAAGTATATAATGATTCAAGATTTTATTTTACATACGTTCTTAAAAAGTCATGTTTTGCAATAAAAAAAATATTTTATAGATATATACTAAGTACTCATAGAGCGGGATAAGAAAAAAGACTCGTACCTATTATCAAACGAAAGATATAAAATTCATTCAAAGTTTCTTAGGTCACACAAAAATAGCAACAACGATAGATACGTATATTCATTGCATTCCGAATTATACAATCTATTAGATGAGCAATTTACTCATACAGCATAAATGTCGTTAGTTGAGTCTCAACCCGTGCCAAAGTACATCCGTATTTTGACACTTTTTCTTTCTCTTTTTTAATAGGTATTCGCAATAACTAGTAGAATACCTTATTTGATTGCTATTGAGCACTCAATAATTTTGACGTATTGTGAAGTAATTAACACTTTCTATAAATGCCCATCCAATATCTAGATGGTAAGACCTACTATATGTTTAAGCTTTATTTAGGAATGGATAGCGAAACAGACAAACAAATTCACGTTACTAGACGCGGCTTTCTAACAAAAAAAGAGGCTAATCTTGCCTTAGCTTAATTAAGAGTCGAAGTTAGTAAAGGGGAATATAAGAAGCCTAAAACCGAAACATACGAGGATATATATAATGTTTGGATTCAACACTACGAAAGAACTGTCGAAGAAAGCACCTTTGTCAAAACCCTTGGCATTTTCAGGAATCATATTCTCCCTGCAATTGGGCATTATCGAATCGAGAAATTAAACGTACCAATTTGCCAAAACTTTGTTGATGAATGCTCATTAAAATTAAAAAAATTCCGAACCGTGAAAACGTATGCATCTAAGGTAATTGATTTTGCTATTAAGCGTGATTACATCAGTTCAAATCATTTTAAGCAAGTGGATCTTCCTAAAATCAAGGCGTCAACTGTATTAGATACTGAGGTTAACTTCTATTCAAAGGAGCAGCTAATTTACTTCCTTCAATGTTTAAAGCAATTTGGTAACGCTCAAATTACCGCATTTTTCTATCTGCTTGCTTTTTCAGGTATCCGTAAAGGTGAGGCACATGCACTAAATTGGGCAGATTTAAATTTCGAAACGAAGGAACTGTTCATTACGAAAGCTCTTTCAAGAGGTAAAAATAACAAACTCTATATTAAGTCAACAAAAACTGATACATCACGCCAGCTTTTAATCGATGAAGAAACATGCTGCATTTTATCCGAATGGAAAAAGATTCAGCAAGACAAATTTCCAAATGTGAATGACAAAAGCCAATTAATGTTTACAAACGAACAAAATGGTTTATTGCAGCAAACAATCCCTAGAAGATGGCTTATGAAAGTTATCGATAAATACAACTTACCTTACACACATATCCACTCCTTTCGACATGTCCACTGCTCTTTGCTTTTCGAAGCGGATGCAAGTGTCAAAGAAGTACAAGAACGATTAGGACACACAGATGTGCAAACAACACTTAATATTTATACGCACTTATCAAAGAGTGCAAAAAACGAAACAATTAATAAATTTGTGGCGTACTTAAACTCATAAATTTGACCCAAAAGTAGCCAGATTTTTAGCCAGTTTCCTATAAAAATCCCAGAAAACTCAGTACAACTAAAAAAGAAAAAACCCTTGATATATAAGGGTTTTGACCATTCTAGACAACTCTAGAAAATTCTATTATGGAGACGGCGGGAGTCGAACCACCATATTTTCAAAATATTATAATAGAAGTGGTTACAGTGGTTTTAAGCTAGTATTAAAATTGTTTGACTACGCTTGATAAAAATTACGTTGCGGGGGCAAGGTCTTTTCTTTAATCAACCTAGAGTTTGAGCATCTCCAGTTATTCAAAAGATATTATTATAAGGTTCCATTTCCAACTCCAATCAAACCACACACTCCACATGGCTTGAGTGCTGACGACAGAATTAAATAAATTGAGAAGTATGATATTCACCTTTAGAACAATAAATAAAACCAGGCATTAGATTAACCACCTAATGCCTCCTTCTCTGAACATCAATATCAATATGAATATTCATTTCTATTATATCTTAACCCCAATTAACTCCTCAATCTCTACCTCTAGAACCTTAGCAATCGTTTGTAGAATCGGATAAAGAATAAAAATTTGTTTTTCAATTTAACCTAATTTTGTAGAAATCTTCTAAAAGAGAACACCCCTTGCTCCGCTGCAGGGATGTCCTCTTTTTTTTTTGTAAAAATATATCATTTGAACTACAAACACAAATACACTTCTTCTATAAATTGATTTATCGCTTCTACAAATGCTTCTTTCTCTTCAAGAGTAATATTTATATAAACTCCGTAAATTTTATCTGTAATCAAGTTATCCGAATCAATACATAGAACATCCCTCTGTTTATTTTCTACACTTGGATAACATAATACAATCTTTTTCGCATTTAACATATGGGAGTAGAATAACATTTGATACACATCAGCATTCCCGAAAATAGAAGAAAATTTATTTTTGGTATCCAAGACCGCTATCGCCTTTTCTTCTTTTTCATCATAGCCATATAAAATGTCTGGCCTATAACTTTTTTCGTTACCTTCTCCATACGCACCATATAACTTATCCTTTTTCCAGTCTTGAAATTTGTTGTCGTTAGCATAGACAAATAATATTTTCTTCACAAATTGCTCATACAATAAATCAAAATCAATTAAGAAGCATTCACCATTTTTATTACCCATATTTTCAAAATAATATTCATTTATAATAAGCATGGCATAGAAGTAAGCATCCTTGCAGTAATTATTTTTGTTGCTGAATACTACCTTTGAATCTTTCTCTTTGCTATATTCACTTGATATTGATTGTAAAGCTCTTTCGTACTTTTGTATGTTACTTCTATATTCTTCTACTCTCTTTACCTTATTCAACGCAAATTTTAATGTCTTGTTAAGAGGAGTCTGTAAAGATACATCATCATATTGACTCAAGAAAGATTCTTCTTTTAAAAGCATCATATTTTTATAGCTGGATACATAATCAACAGACCCTCTAATATATCTTGATTCTTCTACCATATCTATATATTCTGTAGGAAGACCTTGTCTTAAAATCTTATCTAATTCATTTAAAAATAAGTCAATTATATTTACATACTGCTTTGAACGACTTAAATCAAAAACTTTGTCTTGAAGATTATTAAAATGTCCATTTACAAAATAATACATTCTAAAGATATGTTTCATTCCCAATTTATCGTGCTTCGGAATCAATTCAATCATTCGCCTTGGTGTTCTTATATAGCCTACATATTTTTGGCTAAGATTTAAAATACCTTGTTCTTTATCCAGACTGTTAGGATTAATGCCTTTTGCTTTAAGCATTGCCTCTAAAACATTCAATTCATCTTCAAAAATACTTATGGAATGTCCTTGATTGATTTTAATACTATTCCCCATAATATAATCGCCTTTATAGAACTACTTCTGGGAATTGTTCTTTTATTGCTTCTACAAACTCGTCATCTTCGTAAATTCGCTCTGGAATTTTCTCCCCAAGAATATTCTGCAAATCGCTCTTATTTCCATAAGTGTATTCTTCAAGAATAGGAAGTACATTATAGTTAATGACAAGTCTAACTAACTTCTCTGACCATTGAATTTTACCAGTCGTTTCATCCTTGTGAGCAAAATTCGGAAGAAAATAGGATTGCCCTAATAGTAGTTCCTCGTCATTAAGAGTATCAAGAATTTTTTTATTAATACATCTATAAAGTCTGGAAATATCAATATCTAATGCTTGAACATCTGATAATTCCTTCACTATATCGTAATTAGGGAAGAGTTTAATAAAGGCAAATCTTCTACGAATAGCATTATCTAAGATAGCTATACTTCTATCAGCTGAATTCATTGTAGCAATAATATAAAGATTTTTTGGGATTTTGAACTTGCTTATTTGTTCACCATTTACATTCAAAGGTTTCACTAAATCTACTGTATATTCTCTATCCAACCCTAAAATTGTTTCCCCAAATATCTTTGATATATTTCCTCGATTTATTTCATCTATTACAAAAAGATACTTCTTGTCATCATTTTTCATTGCTTCTTGACACCATTTTAGAAAAATACCAGCCTTTGAAACAATTGTTCCGTTCTCAATGGAAGAGCCACCTATAAATTCTTCATACGATGTAGAAGGATGGAATTGAATATTGATAGTTTCATCAAAAAACTTGTTACCCACATCATCTTTCCAATCTTCTAGATCTTTAATAAACATAGACTTCCCAATACCAGGAACACCATATAAAACTATTTGTTTTCTTAATTCTAACAACTCTTTAATTTCATTAGCTGATGGATTTTTTCCGTTCAATTCTATGTACCTCCTTACATCTTCAAGAACTAACATATATGGATTCACCACGTTATAGTCTCTTGAAGAACTAATTTCAGGAAAATCCTCATTACCTTTAAATGTGAACATATCTCTTAACTCTTGACCAGTAATCATACCTTCTTGAAAGTCAATTTGAGTCAATGCTGTGTCATCGTAAAATAATTCGTCTAATTCCCTTTCAAGCAGATTTAATGAATCAATTGTATATTTAACACAAACCCTTGTGAAATCCCCTTTCCCCATTGATTCATACGCAGAAAAGGTGAAAAATCTACAATAATAAGTTGAAAAGTAAGACAAAGAAATCTTGTTTCCATTTAGATAAAACTCTTTAAGAAGTTGAATATAGTTTCTTTTTAGCCTAATACTATCTTCCTGTTTCTCCAAAAATTTATCTATAAGAGTGTTGTCTATTGTATCAATAAGCCTACTTAGTAAACCTTGAAAAGAGGATGCTTGATTATAGAAATTCCCTTTTGCAATTTTTTCCTTAATAGAGAATGGGAATAAACAACATTTTTTTATTCCTTCTTCATTAAAATCAAACACTGCTCCAAGTTTATGCAATCTATCGTAGTATATTTTCTTTTCATCATCAGTCATTTGACCAGCCTTTTTTAAAGGCTTATATGTATTCTGATTGATTCCAACACCCTTACATAAAAAGAATAAGCCAAACTGCTCAGGAGACGATATAGAAAGCTTTGAGAAGTAATCTACCGAATCCTTTATACTTGTTTCACTAACATAAATATTCAAAATAATCACCTCTTTTTCCTTGTACTAATTTTAGCATAGGTATCTACTCACTGTCTTATCATTCCATAATAATTCCAAATAAAAAGGTATCTCCAACTGAAGATACCTTAAATATTTAATGCAACTTGTCCATATTCTGGAATAATCACATCTAGTTCTTTCTTAATTTCCTTTGATTTTGAGTCTTGATTTAAAGCATTGTCTAAGCATTTTTTTATAGAATCTCCAATTGCCTTGCCTAATAGCGGAGGAACTGCATTTCCTATCATCTTGTATTTAGAAGCAATAGAGTCGCTTACAAATACAAAATCATCTGGAAAAGACTGAATCCTTGCAATTTCTCTAATACTATATCTTCTGTCTTCAAGTGGATGTATGATACCACAGTTTTCAGGTGTAGCGGCGGCTGTAATTGTCCCATTTATCTCATTTCTTGCAAACCGTCTATAAAAATTTGGTGCTCTATATTTTCTCATATCATCTCTTATTCTTTTTAAACGTGGAGGAAGTATTTCATAGGGGATATCTTTCCATGAACCACCTTCGCTAATATAAGGAATTAACGTCTTCGATTGAGGGGAGAACTCCCATACTTCATCCTGGTTCGGTGTCCCTTTTGGTACATTGATTATATTTCCAACTGTTAGAGATGGGTCATCAGGAGAATGAGTAGGCCTTGGAAATTCATATCTTACATTTAAGTCGTTCCTAAAAGCCACAAATACTACTCGATATCTTTGTTGCGGAACACCGTAATCACTTGCCTTCAGTAACTTATATTGAACCTTATAACCAGGCTCAATTGCTTCTAAAAAGTTGATAATGGATTCCAACAACAAAGAACCATCTTTATTTTTAATTGACAAAATTCCCCTAACATTTTCAAAGACAACAGCTTTTGGTTTTTTGTCATTAATAACTCTGAGACATTCTTCGTAAAGGGTCCCTCTTGCATCTTCCACACCCAACCGATTTCCGGCCGAAGAAAACGGTTGGCATGGGAAACCTGCTACTAATACATCACAATCAGGAATATCTTTTGAATCAATATTCCTTATATCCCCTTCTACAATGTTTCCAATATTATGTTGATAAGTAGTTACAGCATGTTTCTCTATATCATTTGCCCAAACGACTTTAAATCCCGACATTTCAAGACCTAAGTCTAAACCCCCACAGCCACTAAAGAGAGAGACAATTTTGTAAGTCTCATTTTTCCTCATACTCTTAACTCCCAACAAAATTATAAATTTTTGCTTATATATTCAAATACAATATCGTAAGAAATATATTTATGAAATTAGATTTAATTATACAATACATTTGTTCTTATTTACAGATATAATAACTTCCATAAAATTACTATTATTTTAACAGAAAGTCATAAAATTACATCAAAGTTTTGTATATTTGACTATTGATAGGATTCCTTACCCATTTCTCTTTCCCAAGTTGTTCAGCATCGCGCTTCGGTATTGGAATCGGATTTATATTTAGGTCTTCTAACATTCTTGTAAATTTATAAATTTTATACTTGCTATACTTTTCCTTTTCCCTTCCATTGCAATCCAATTTTAAATCTTCCACTCTATGAAACCCATATCTTGACACGAGATTTAAATAGAGCAAAAACAATCAGCTACTCATGCATACCGATCAAGGCTGGCATTATCAAATGAAGAAATATCGTTGCGTCCTAGAATCAAGAGGGATTGTTCAAAGTATGTCTCGTAAAGGAAACTGTTACGACAACTCTGTTATGGAGAATTTCTTTGGAATAATGAAATCTGAATTCCTTTACAGTAAGCCCGAAATATAAAAAAATAAGCGCACCTTCTTGGTACGCACGATGAATCGCCATCTATCCTAATTTTTTTTCGGATAGATGGCGATTTTGCACATGTTGCTTGGATTTTTTTCGACCAAGGCATGTAATTATTTAAAATCACTGGCTGCTGATGAATTGGTAAATTTGGCAATTCTGTCATTAACGTCACTAGGTATTGATAGAAATCGATGCCATTTGCTTTTGCCGTTTCAGCCAAACTTAAACATATAGTATTCGCTTTAGCACCAGCTTCACTAACAGAGAAAAGCCAGTTTTTACGACCAATCACATTAGGGTGAATCGCATTTTCAGCTGAATTATTATCAATTTCAATCCTACCATCGAACAAAAAAGCTTTTAATCCGTGGATACGATTTAATGTGTATTCTGCGGCTTTGGCTAAGGCATTTTTTCCGAAGA
>NZ_DKJS01000064.1:0-34181 GCF_002455205.1 Lysinibacillus sp. UBA6686
TCCACTTTTTATACTAACCTCAGAACCGCTCAGGTAAGGAAAGAGTTGCTCAGCTGCCAGCAAGAACTGCTCAGGTAAGGAAAGAAGTCGCTCGGCTGGCAGCAAGAACCGCTCAGGTAGGGAAAGAAGTCGCTCGGTTGGCAGCAAGAACCGCTCAGGTAAGGAAAGAAGTCGCTCAGAAACAGCTCATGTGATTTCGTCCCCACCTAGGCAGTGTAAATTATCCTCTAATCTTCAGCAAAATCAAAAATTTCATCGCCATCAAAATTCTCTCAAAACCACTACCGCACAAAATACTACTAAAATCTATCATTAATCTTTCATCTTTTAAAAAATTAACCCTCACAATTTATTTTCGCAATATAGAAATATTACTTCACATGTTTGCATAAAAAAACAAAGAATGAATGAGTATTCATAAGGTCTTGCAATCTAAAACCCTATAAAATACAGTTATATAAATGTTGTTAAATGCATAATAATTAATCGAAAATGCATTTATTTTCTATTTTGTGTTTGAAACTGTATTTCTTTTTCATTATAATTAATATAAGAATTTACAAAGTTTGGGGCAAAGGGGAGAGGACGTATGACAACAAAACCATGGCTAGCAAATTATCCTGAAGAAGTACCATCGTCTTTAACGTTTGAGGAAATTCCAGTGCAAGAGTTTTTGACACGTGCCTATAAAAAGAATCCATCCAAAGTGGCGATTCATTTTATGGGGAAGGATTTGACGTACACAGAGTTATATGAGTCTGCGCTTAGATTTGCAAACTATTTACAAGCACTTGGTGTAGAAAAGGGAGATCGTGTGGCAATTATGCTACCAAATTCGCCTCAAAGTGTAATTGCTTACTACGGTGCTATGTATGCTGGAGCTGTTGTCGTACAAACAAATCCACTTTATACTGAACGTGAACTTCAATATCAAATGGCTGATTCAGGTGCAAAGGTTATTTTAGTGATGGACATCTTATATCCACGTGTTTTGAAGATTATGAAAGAAACGGCACTTGAAAATGTAATTGTTACGGCTATAAAAGATTACTTACCATTTCCGAAAAATTTAGTTTATCCTTTTATTCAAAAAAAGCAATACGGTTTTAGTGTGAAGGTAGAACATAGCGGTCAAAACCATCTATTTACTGAGATTATGCGTTCCTCACCAATTAAGGTGTTGGATATTTCTTTTGATTTTGAAGAGGACATTGCCTTGCTTCAATATACAGGAGGTACAACCGGCTTTCCTAAAGGTGTGATGCTGACTCATAAAAATTTAATTGCCAATACAACAATGTGTGATGTTTGGATGTATAAATGTGTGCATGGTGAAGAAACCATTATGGGTATTTTACCGTTCTTCCATGTCTATGGTATGACCACGGTTATGTTACTATCTGTTTTCACGCAAAATAAAATGGTGTTATTACCAAAATTCGATGCGGAAACGGCATTGAAAACCATTGATAAGCAAAAACCAACGCTTTTCCCTGGTGCCCCAACATTATATATTGGTCTTTTAAATCATCCAGATATTACAAAATATGATTTGTCATCCATTAAAGCTTGCTTGAGTGGCTCTGCATCACTTCCGGTTGAGGTGCAAGAGAAATTTGAAGCAGTCACGGGTGGAAAGCTCGTAGAAGGTTATGGATTAACAGAAACTTCTCCAGTAACCCATTCAACACCTATTTGGGGTAAACGCAAAATCGGCTCAATTGGTTTACCATGGCCGAACACAGATGCGGTTATTCTACGTACAGGCGATACGGAGGTGCTTCCAGTCGGTGAAGTTGGAGAGATTGCTGTAAAAGGTCCACAGGTGATGAAGGGTTATTGGAATCGACCAGAAGACACGGCAGCAACGTTCGCAGATGGCTGGTTCTTAACAGGGGATTTAGGTTATATGGATGAAGAAGGCTTTTTCTATGTAGTGGATCGTAAAAAGGATTTGATTATTGCAGGCGGCTTCAATATATACCCTCGTGAGGTGGAAGAAGTCTTATATGAGCGAGAGGAAATTCAAGAATGTGTAGTTGCAGGAATTCCAGACCCGTACCGTGGAGAAACAGTTAAAGCTTATATTGTATTAAAAGAAGGATATTCGATTACAGAGGACGAATTAAATAAATATTGCCGCCAACATCTAGCTGCATTCAAAGTTCCGCGCTATTATGAATTTAGAGATGAGCTTCCGAAAACAGCAGTAGGGAAAATTTTGCGTCGCTCATTAGTGGATGAAGAAAAAACGAAATTAGTGAATAAAGAAGCAAAATAAATACGTCATAAAGTATTGACAAGCAAAGTTGTAAAATATAATATGAAAATATGAATGAATGATCATTCATATTTTCATATTTTTTTAGGTTAATACGTCACATCCTTACTTTTTACTAATAAGGATTACATCATGTGGTAACAAAGCATGTAGACGTCTGTAAGTTTTTATAGGTGGTGATATATAAGTGAAACGTGATAAGCCGAAATATAAGCAAATTATTGATGCAGCTGTCATCGTTATAGCAGAAAATGGGTATCACCAAGCGCAAGTGTCGAAAATCGCTAAACAGGCTGGGGTGGCTGATGGAACAATCTATTTATATTTTAAAAATAAAGAAGATATATTAATTTCTGTCTTTAATGAAAAAATGGCTGTTTTTGTTGAGTCATTACAAGATATAATAGAAAATGGAAGTACGTCTAAAGACAAACTTTCACGTATGATAGAAAATCATTTTAATGTTCTAGCGACAGATCGATACCTAGCAACCGTCACACAATTAGAACTACGACAATCGAATAAGGATTTACGATTAAAGATTAATTCGGTGTTAAGAGAGTACTTACAATTACTTGATCAAATTTTAATCGAAGGTATGCTTTCAGGTGAGTTCAATCAAACGATGGATGTACGCTTGGCACGTCAAATGGTATTTGGAACAATTGATGAAACCATTACGTCGTGGGTCATGAATGACTATCGATATGATTTGATAGAACAAGTTCCAAAGGTTCAGGCATTAATTCTGAACGGCATTAAAGCTTAAAAGGATGTGGAGAAATGGAATTTCTAAGTTGGAAAGTTGAAGATGGAGTAGCAATTATTACAATTGCACGACCACCAGCAAACGCATTATCGCGTGGAATCATTACCGAAGTCAATGAAGTGCTAGATGCAGTTGAAAACGATGACGCAGTACGTGTCCTTGTACTTCACGGTGAAGGCCGTTTCTTCTCAGCAGGTGCAGACATAAAGGAATTTACTGAAGTTGAATCTGGCGAGGAATTTACAAAGCTAGCGAGCAATGGACAACAAATTTTTGAACGTGTTGAATCATTCTCAAAACCTGTTATTGCTGCAATCCATGGTGCTGCACTTGGCGGTGGTTTGGAGCTTGCGATGAGCTGTCATCTGCGCTTTGTAACAGAATCTGCAAAATTAGGATTGCCCGAATTACAATTAGGTTTGATTCCTGGCTTTGGGGGCACACAACGATTACCACGCTATGTTGGTGTTGCAAAAGCTGCAGAAATGATGTTTACAAGTGAGCCAATTTCAGGTACTGAAGCTGTGCAGTGGGGGTTAGCGAATCGAGCATATTCAGATGAAGTGTTGCTTGAGGAAACGTTAAAAACTGCTAAGAAAATTGCGAAGAAGAGCCCAATCGCCTTAAAGGCAGCTATTCAAACTTTGCAATTTGCGAAACCTGCTTCATTCTACGAAGGTATAGAGGCTGAGGCAAAATCGTTTGGTACCGTTTTTATAACAGAAGATGCTAAAGAAGGCATTCAAGCATTTATTGAAAAACGTGAGCCTGTCTTTACTGGTAAATAATTTTCCATTCGTGTCGATAGCACTTGTCAATCGACATTATCCAAACTGAAAATATATAATATTTATAAGTTTACTTAGAATTATAAAACGTTCCAGGAGGTATGGATATATGAACATTTTTGCATTAATTAAACGTACGTTTGATACGGAAGAAAAAATCGTTGTGTCTGGTGGTAAAATTCAAGAAGATGGTGCTGAATTCATCATCAACCCTTACGATGAATATGCCATTGAAGAGGCAATCCAAGTTCGCGATGCTGCTGGGGGTAAAGTAACAGTAGTAACAATTGGTGGCGAAGATGCAGAAAAGCAACTACGTACAGCTCTTGCCATGGGAGCAGATGAAGCAGTTCTTATTAACACTGAAGATGATTTAGATGAATTAGATCAAAATGCAGCTGCTTTTATCTTAGCTGAGTATTTAAAAGATAAAGATGCTGATTTAATTTTAACAGGAAATGTAGCGATAGATGGTGGCTCTGGGCAAGTAGGTCCACGTGTTGCAGATTTACTTGGCATTAACTATGTAACAACAATTACAAAACTTGAAATCGATGGAACATCTGCGAAAATTGTACGCGATATCGAAGGTGATTCAGAGGTTATCGAGTCCTCTTTACCACTATTAGTAACAGCTCAACAAGGTTTAAATGAGCCTCGTTACCCATCTTTACCAGGTATCATGAAAGCGAAGAAGAAACCGCTTGCAGAACTTGAATTAGATGATTTAGATATCGATGAAGATGATGTAGAAGTGAAGATTGAAACTGTAGACATCTTCTTACCAGCACAAAAGGCAGCAGGACGCGTTCTTGAAGGTGACCTTTCTGCACAAGTAAAAGAACTGGTAAATCTACTTCACACTGAAGCAAAAGTAGTTTAAAAATTTGATGATGTTAATCGAATCTTAAAGGGTAACGGAGGGAATATACTATGTCAAAAAAAGTATTAGTATTAGGTGAAGTTCGTGAAGGAAGCTTACGTAATGTTTCTTTCGAAGCAATTGCTGCTGCAAAACAAATCGCTGATGGTGGCGAGGTTGTCGGCGTACTTTTAGGGGATGCTGTAGCAGATTTAACTGGTTCATTATTTGAATATGGTGCTGATCGTGTTGTAACAGTAGAGCATCCACATTTAAAACAATATACATCTGATGGATATGGTCAAGCGTTATTAGCTGTCATTGAGCAGGAAAATCCAGCTGGAATTGTATTTGGTCATACAGCTAATGGCAAAGATTTATCACCAAAGATTGCAAGTAAGTTACAGGCAGGTCTAGTATCTGATGTTACTTCAATTGAAGGCACTGGTGATGATATCGTATTTATCCGTCCAATTTACTCTGGTAAAGCTTTCGAAAAAGTAAAAGTAAAAGACGGCGTTATTTTAGCTTCAATTCGTCCAAACAATATTGCACCTTTAGAAAAAGTAGAAGGCAAATCAGGTGACGTAGCTTCCATTTCGGTGGATATTACAAACCTTCGCACAATCATAAAAGAGGTTGTACGTAAGTCTTCAGAAGGTGTTGATCTTTCAGAAGCAAAAGTAGTTGTAGCGGGCGGACGTGGTGTTAAATCAGAAGAAGGCTTTGAACCATTAAAACAGCTAGCAGATTTACTTGGTGGCGCAGTTGGTGCCTCACGTGGTGCATGTGATGCTGAATACTGTGATTATTCACTTCAAATTGGTCAAACAGGTAAGGTTGTAACACCGGATCTTTACATTGCTGCAGGTATTTCTGGCGCAATCCAGCACTTAGCAGGTATGTCAAACTCTAAAGTCATCGTTGCGATTAATAAAGATCCTGAGGCTAATATTTTCAAAGTGGCAGATTACGGTATCGTAGGAGATTTATTCGAAGTAGTGCCTCTTCTAATTGAAGAATTTAAGGCATTAAAAGTAAATGCATAGTAAAGGGTACAGGGGGAATTCATTCCTCCTGTTTTTTTGTATAATGCTCTATTTTGAGAATTATCGCAAAATAAGATATTGACATAATGATGGTTAGCCCTTATAGTGGTGGATAATCATTAAATTTTTCAATAATAATGTTTTGAAACGCAAAGATTAGGAGTAGTAGAAGCTCATTATTTGGTAGAGAGAGCTGCGGGGTGGTGCAACGCAGTCCAATAAGACTTTGAACTTGCCTAGGAGTGGTAAAATAAATGGAATTAACAGATTATTCTATTTGTTTGACGATTAACCTTCGTTACAAGGTTTTAAAGTAGGGTTCGAATCGAATCAATTAGAGTGGTACCGCGGTTTGCTTATGGCATATCGTCTCTTCTTTCATTTAACGGTGAAAGGATAGGCGATATGCCTTTTTGATTTAGGAGGAAAGAAAATGGAAAAAGACAACCAGACATTAAAACGCACAATGTCCTCACGACATATCACGATGATGGCTTTAGGTGGTGCCATTGGTGCAGGATTATTTAAAGGAAGTAGTGCTGCCATTGATATGGCGGGACCATCAGTGCTCATCGCCTATTTATTAGGTGGTATTATTCTTTTATTTGTAATGCAAGGTTTAGCGGAAATGGCAGTTCGAAATAGCGAAGCCAGAACGTTTAGAGATTTAGTTCAATCGATATTAGGAAAGTACCCAGCATATTTCCTAGATTGGATTTATTGGAAAATGTGGGTTTTGAATATTGCAGCAGAATCTGTAGTTGCGGCCATTTTCATTCAATATTGGTTACCTGAATACCCAATTTGGATTCTGGCATTGTCTGTTTCAGTGTTAGTTACAGCGATTAATTTATTATCAGTGAAAGTTTTTGCTGAAACAGAATATTGGTTAGCGTTAGTTAAAATTTGTGTAATCGTTGTGTTCATTATTGCAGGCTTAATTTTATTACTTGTATCATTTGGTCAGCATACAGCTGTTGGTTTTTCGAATTTAACAGCGCATGGAGGCTTCTTCCCTAACGGATCAATGGGATTAATTGCTGCAATGCTTGTGGTTATCTATTCTTATGGTGGTACTGAAATTATCGGTATTACATTAGCGGAAACAAAGAATCCTGAAAAGGTAGTACCAAAAGCTGTGCGCAGTACACTAGTTCGGATTGTGACGTTCTATTTACTACCTTTCTTTATTATCGTAAGCTTAATTCCTTGGAATGAAGTAAATGGCGTACCTGAGAGTCCGTTTGTAATGGTGTTTAAAATGATTGGGATTCCTGGTGCAGACCATATTATGAACGCTGTTGTTTTACTTGCGATTATTTCCTCCATGAATTCAGGGCTTTATGGCTCATCTCGTGTGTTATATACACAGGCTGTGGACGGGCGTGTTCCAAAAATCTTTGCTCATTTATCGAAAAGAAAAGTTCCGGTATATGCGATTTTAATGTGCACGTTAGCATTATATGTTGGTGTAATTATTTCACTATATGCTGGAAGTAAGACTTTTGAGTTTTTAATGGGTTCCCTAGGATACACGGTGTTATTTATTTGGTTAATCATTGCGATTGCACATCTGAAATCCCGTAAAAAACAATCAGAAAAAACAAGTGCCTATGTGGTTAAATGGTTCCCTTACACAACGTGGATTGCTATTATTGCGCTAAGTGCTATCTTGGTTGGTATTATTTTTACAACTTCTATAATTGTAACAGGTATTACTTTAGCTATTTATCTCTTTATTACGTTAACGTATGTTTATAAAGGTCGCTATCATACAAACTAGGCTAAATTATAAATTCATTCAAGCTGTTTCGACTTTTTTCATCTTGTTTTTTCATCAATTTTGCATTATAGGCAGATTGTTCGCTCAAGGTAAATTATCCATGCTATACTACAAGCATAGTAAGTTTAAGGAGGATTTCAAATGGCAATTGTACATGCAACAGATGCAACTTTCCAAGATGATATTAAAGAGGGGTTAGTGCTAGTAGACTTTTGGGCTGCTTGGTGCGGACCATGTAAAATGATTGGACCTGTACTTGAAGAAATGGATGCTGAAGGCAGTGCGGCTAAAATCGTAAAAGTAGATGTAGATAACAACCAAGGTACGGCAGCCCAATATCAAATCATGTCAATTCCAACTTTATTATTATTTAAAGATGGTGAATTGGTAGATAAAACTGTTGGCTTCCAACCTAAAGAAGCGTTAGAGACATTTATTGCAAAACATGCTTAATTGATAAGATATGAAAAGTCGAGCCATCATTTGATGTGCTTGGCTTTTTTTCGTTATATAATAAATTAATAGAGGATGGGCACTATGTTTAACAAAGAGGGGGCAGGTTGTAATGAATGATTTAATAAAACGAAAGCTTGATATTTTGCCTGATCAGCCTGGCTGCTATTTGATGAAGGATCGGCAAGGAACCATTATTTATGTAGGAAAAGCAAAGGTGCTAAAAAACCGAGTACGCTCCTATTTTACTGGTACACATGAGGGGAAAACACAGAGACTTGTAAGTGAGATAGAAGATTTTGATTATATTGTAACCTCCTCGAATATTGAGGCATTGATTTTAGAGCTTAATCTAATAAAACTTCATGATCCTAAATACAATGTCATGTTGACAGATGATAAAACCTATCCGTATTTAAAAATTACGAATGAAAAACATCCTCGTCTTATTACGACACGAAAAGTGAAAAAGGATAAGGCAAAGTATTTTGGACCCTATCCTAATGCATATGCAGCAAGTGAAACGAAAAAGCTACTTGATCGCTTATATCCGCTTCGAAAATGTGTACAACTACCTTCCAAGGTTTGCCTATACTATCACATGGGTCAATGTATGGCACCTTGTGTGAAGGAGATTGATGCTCAAATTTATCAGGATATGATTGAGGATATGACCAAATTTTTAAATGGTGGCGTGGAGGCAGTCAAAAAGGAGCTTGAGGTAAAAATGCTAGCCGCTGCTGAAAATTTAGAGTTTGAACGTGCAAAAGAATTCCGTGATCAGATTGCACATATTGATACAGTTATGCAAAAGCAAAAAATTGTATCAAGTGATACGACCAATCGAGATGTATTTGGTTATGCAGTTGAAAAGGGCTGGATGTGTGTTCAAGTATTCTTTGTTCGTCAAGGTAAACTGATTGAGCGTGATGTCTCTATTTTTCCGATTTATCAGGAAGCAGAGGAGGAATTTTTAACATTTGTTGGTCGATTCTACGAAAAGCTAGAGCATATTAAACCAAAGGAAATTTTTATCCCACAAGCTATTGATGCTGCGATTTTAACAGAATTATTAGATGTGAAGGTATTGACGCCAAAGCGTGGGCAAAAAAAAGAGCTTGTTGACCTCGCTACAAAAAATGCTGAAATCGCAGTAGCAGCTAAGTTCCAGCTCATTGAACGTCAGGAAGAACGAACAATTGGTGCATGTGAGGCACTAGGTGAAGCGATGGGAATTTCCACACCTTTACGAATCGAGGCTTTTGATAACAGTCATATGCATGGAACAGATGCTGTATCTGCAATGGTGGTATTTATCGATGGCAAGCCTGCAAAGAAAGAATATCGGAAGTATAAAACTCGGACAGCTGCTAAGCACGATGACTATGGGGCGATGCAGGAGGTAATACGTCGTCGTTACATTCGTGTACTAAAGGAAGGATTACCCCTACCAGATTTAGTTTTAATAGATGGAGGGAAGGGACAAATGGAAGTTGCACGAGAAGTATTAGAGGATGAGCTTGGGCTGGTCATTCCAATCGCTGGCTTAGCGAAGGATGAAAAGCATAATACATCACAGCTTCTATTTGGTGATCCACCTGAGGTCATTGCGTTAAAGCGCACAAGTGATGGGTTCTATTTATTGCAACGAATTCAAGACGAGGTACACCGGTTTGCCATTACATTCCTACGCCAGCAGCACGAAAAGCATGCTATTCAATCTGTTCTCGATCAGATTGAGGGTATTGGTCCAAAGCGAAAACAGCAATTATTAAAGTATTTTGGTTCTGTCAAAAAAATTCGAGAGGCAAGTGAGTTAGCATTACAAGAGGCTGGGATGCCTGCTAATCTTGCTAGTCATATATATACCTATTTTCAGGAACAGACATTGTCAAAGGAATAGACATATGCTAATGTTTAATAACATACATTCACTATTTTAAGTGATGATAGAGGTGCAAGATTCAAAAGTAGTACATCAGAGGATGAACAAATCCTGTGAAGATGTATGAAAGGGGAGCTTGCCGAAGTGGAGCATCGTTGTTTCCGATGTTGTACTGGTTTTGCATTTAAGAAATGTAAGACTGTCGATTCTAAACGTTTCGGAGAGCTATCACACATGCGCAAGATTTTTTTATTGTACATGTATAGGCAGCTTTCACGTTATGTGAAAGCTGCTTTTTTTGGTTTTCTAGTAGACACTCCGAATAGAAATTACGTCAAATTAGTGATGATGAAAAGGAGAAGATTCAGGATGGCAAGAATTGTAATGAAATTTGGCGGTGCTACATTAGCATCATCAGCACATATTTTTGAGATTGCGAAAAAGGCAATTCATGAAAAAGAAAAAGGTCATGATGTAGTTATTGTCACTGCAGCAATGACAAGCTCAGTAAATGAATTAACAAAAATGGCACGGGATTTATCTGATGATGCGTCTAAGCGTGAATTAGATGTGCTACGTTCAACAAGCTCACAACAATCAAGTGCCTTAATGGCCATTGCCTTGCAGGAAGAAGGCTATAATGCAGTGTCATTAACAGGCTGGCAGGCAGGTGTTCAGACAGATGCAATGCATGTTAACGCACGCATTGATTATGTGGATGTAAGTCGACTAGAAGAGCATTTAGCACAGAAGCAAATTGTTGTAGTTGCTGGGGAGCAGGGTATTGATCATTTACAAAATATTACGACTCTTGGTAAAGGTGGAGCAGAGACGACTGCTGTGGCCATTGCAGCAGCACTGGATGCGGAGCGTGTGGATATTTATACGAACGTGGATGGCGTTTATACTGCTGATCCAAACCATGTGAACGGTGCACAAAAATTAAAGGAAATTTCCTATAATGAGATGCTAGAGTTATCGAATTTAGGTACACATATCTTACATCCACGAGCTGTAGAATTAGCAAAGAAGTTTCAAATACCCATTATTATTCGATCAAATGAAATAGATACAGTAGGTACTTTATTGAAGGAGGAAGTTGAGATGGAAAAAAATTTAATTGTACGTGGTGTTGCCTATGAATCAGATGTTATTCGTTTAACGGTAGGGTATGATGCTTATTCGGATGCTTCGTTGGCAGATATCTTTACGATACTTGCAGATTATCGCATTAATGTAGATATCATCGTGCAAGCGATTATTGACGGTCTTAAACCGACTGTATCATTTACGATTTTGAAAGAAGAGTTTGCAGAAGCATTACGTGTTCTAGAAGAAAGTAAATTGTCGCTTGGGTTCAGCTTTGCTGATTTTGAAATCGGCTTGGCAAAGGTATCTATTATTGGTTCGGGAATGGCATCTAATCCAGGCGTTGCTGCACGAATGTTTGATCGTTTACGACATGAAGGCATCCCTGTTAAGATGGTTAGTACATCCGAAATCAAAGTGTCTGTTGTAGTGCCTCAAGATGACATGATTCATGCAGCTAATGCTTTACATGATGAATTTAATTTAGAGCAAGCACTTTATATGTAAAAATGAAAGGATGTGCAATAGCCACATCCTTTTTTTATATGGGACGTTTACATCAATTTAATGTTTTATCGAAATTGATTGTTATATAATAGAGAAAGATTACATGTTTTGGCAAGGAAGAGGTGAGTATTGAATGGCATTATTTGGTCTATTTCAAAAACCAATTGTTGAAGGTATAAATCAGTGCAATGATTCTGAAATACAATTACTGAAAAAACGCATTCTAGAATTGGAACTTGCACAGGAAAGCATTGATGTAAAAAATGCAATATTAGACTTTGTACTAGCACATATGGAATTAATTAATTTTCAAACTGCTTTAAAGGTGCAGGGAGTGTCAACAAGTGTAGGGGATATTTCAGCAATGAGTGAAGAAATGTCATCAAACACAGAAGAAATATTAGCTGTAGAGCAAAATGTGAATGCAAACATTCAAGAAATCAAACAGCATTCTATTCAATTAGTGAAAGAGATGGAGTCATCCATTACAAAAGGTGAAATTGTTCAAGGGTTGTTAATCCAGGGAGCTCATTCAACAGAGCAACTGAGGGATGAAATGAAAAAAATGAATAACATTGGCAAAAGTGTTACAACGATTGCTGATCAAACGCAGCTACTTGCGTTAAATGCCTCAATTGAAGCTGCGCGAGCTGGTGAGCATGGAAAGGGTTTTAATGTTGTGGCAATGGAGGTAGGGAAGTTAGCCAATAGCTCCAAAGGTTCCTTAAAAGAAATGACAACAATTCGATCAGTCATCGATGAGAAATTACATCATACTATAACGAATATCGAACAGGTTGAATACTATTTCACAAATTTCTTAAGCGATATGAAAGACAATATTACGAATCTGTCTATTACAAGCAAAAGTATTGAAGAGGTGGCACATGGCGTTCACCAAATAACAGTTGCGTCTGAGGAAAATGTAGTAGCGATTGATCGATTGGCTATCACGACAACAGAATTATCACATACTAGTGATTTCTCCGAGACAATTCAAAATCAAGTCACTGAAATGCTAAAAGCTATTGTACCGACCATCCGCAAACCTTCAGAGCAAACCGTCATAAGTCAGTTAGCAGCAAGATTAATGGATCATGGAAGCTTTTTGCGAAATACAATTCAAAGGGCAGGACAAAAGGATATTTTAAAAACACATCATCAATGTGCCTTTGGACAATGGTATTATGGACATCTTGAGCAGTATCATTCCTTATCAGAGTACCGTCAAATAGAACAACCGCATGAATTCGTACATACTGCTGCACAAAAATTAGTCAATGAACTATCAATTAGTAACTTAGAGGAAATGATTCAACACTCGCTCAATATATTGGAGGCCTTTATTGCATTAATAGATATACTGTTAAAAGAAAGACATGCGCAACTATAAAAGGATTGTCATCCCATAAATAAAGAGAGGGATGCAATCCTTTTTCTTACTCTGTTGGTATAGTATTCATAATTCTTTCTTTAACATCCCACTTCACAGTGAACATCACATGCTCCTGTTTAACTTGTTTTTCATCGTAGCATTCTGTTAAATAGCCTTTTGCTTGCTGAATTTGCTCTGCTATAAAACCGGCTTCCAATCTAAAGCAACGGTGCCCAACTAATAGCAGCTCAGGATCATTTGTCAACTGGAATATACGTCCATCTTTTGTTTCTTTAATTAATTCAAGGGTACCCCAACAGGCATCTGCGAAAAATGCGATAAGTTCTTCTTGACTTTTACAAGGAAACTTCCGAGCCAGCTCTTTTCCGGCCCAGTAAAGTACATCCTCCTCGTGTTTACCAAGAATTGAAGATAAAATATGATCACGGATAATCTCATAGCCAAATGATGAGATAGTAGGATATGGAGGGTTTAACATTGAAATCCTTCTTTCTTAGAATTTTCTTAAAATTTAACGCTGATAAAGTAAAGATAGTTTTTTCGAGAAAAATTGATGCATCATGTACTAGATTAGTTCTTTAATGAGGACTATGAAAAACTCTAAGTTACCTTGACGCTCGTAGCTCTTGAGAGTACAATAAACATGTCATAATATTGTACCATGATGAAATACACAGTCAATGAAGTATCATTTACAAAATGATGACTTCTTTTGTTGTGCTATTTTAAGTACTAAGGGGGGTAACAGTCTTGTCGAAAGATCGAGAGTTTTTATGGCGTCGCTTACATTCTCTACTTGGGATCATTCCAGTAGGTTTGTTCTTAACGATGCACCTGTTCATTAACTTTACAGCAACAGGCGGAGCAGAAAGTTACAACGATGCTACCGCAGTAATGGAAAAGATTCCATTCCTTATCCTAGTTGAATGGATTGTCATCTATATTCCATTAATGTTCCACGCATTTTATGGTGTTTACATTGCATTCACTGCTACACCAAATACAGGACGTTTCAGCACATACCGTAACTGGATGTTCTCATTACAACGTTTTACAGGTGTATTCTTAGTGATTTTCATTGCATGGCATATTTTCCAAACTCGTATTCAAAAAGCGCTTGGTACACACGTTGATTACGATATGATGGCGAATATCGTTGCTAATCCAATCATGCTTGGATTCTACATCGTTGGTATTTTATCAGCAACTTTCCACTTATCAAACGGTCTATGGGCATTCCTAGTAAGCTGGGGTGTTGTACAATCTCCTCAGTCTCAAAAGATTGCTACTTATGTAACAAACATTCTTTTCGTAATTCTAAGTGTAGTTGGTGTGGCTGCTATTTTAGCTTTCGTTTAATTTAATAGAAGCTATTATAGAGCACATGCAATCATTGCAATTTTTTAAGAGGAGTGAGAAATAATCATGGCGAAAAGCAAAATAATTGTTGTCGGCGGCGGTCTTGCTGGTCTGATGGCAACGATTAAAGCAGCTGAAGTTGGTACTGAAGTTGATTTATTCTCATTAGTTCCTGTAAAACGCTCACACTCTGTATGTGCGCAAGGCGGAATTAATGGTGCGGTAAATACAAAAGGTGAAGGGGATTCTCCTTGGATTCACTTTGATGATACAGTTTACGGTGGGGACTTCTTAGCTAACCAACCACCAGTTAAAGGTATGTGTGATGCGGCTCCTGGTATTATTCACTTAATGGACCGTATGGGCGTTATGTTCAACCGTACACCTGAAGGACTTCTTGATTTCCGTCGTTTTGGTGGTACATTAATGCACCGTACAGCATTCTCAGGTGCAACAACTGGTCAACAATTACTATATGCACTAGATGAGCAAGTTCGTTCACACGAAGTAGCTGGTTTAGTTAATAAATATGAGCACTGGGAATTCCTTGGTGTCATTATTGACGAAGATGGCGTTTGTCGTGGTATTGTAGCACAAGATATGCGTACTGAAGAAATTAAATCATACCGTGCAGACGCTGTTATTATGGCGACTGGTGGTCCTGGTATTATCTTCGGTAAAACAACAAACTCTGTTATTAATACTGGATCTGCTGCTTCTATCGTTTACCAACAAGGTGCTTCTTATGCGAATGGTGAATTCATCCAAATTCACCCTACAGCGATTCCTGGAGATGACAAAAACCGTTTAATGTCAGAATCGGCTCGTGGTGAAGGTGGACGTATTTGGACTTATAAAGACGGTAAACCTTGGTACTTCCTAGAAGAAAAATACCCAGCCTATGGTAACTTAGTACCACGTGATATTGCAACACGTGAAATTTTCGACGTTTGTGTAAACCAAAAACTTGGTATCAATGGTGAAAACATGGTATACCTAGATCTTTCTCATAAAGATCCACATGAATTGGACGTTAAACTTGGTGGTATCATCGAAATCTACGAAAAATTCGTTGGAGATGACCCACGTAAATTACCTATGAAAATTTTCCCAGCAGTTCACTACTCAATGGGTGGATTATGGGTTGACTACAACCAAATGACTGAAATACCTGGTCTATTTGCAGCAGGTGAATGTGATTACTCACAACATGGTGCAAACCGTCTTGGTGCAAACTCATTATTATCTGCTATCTACGGTGGTATGGTTGCAGGACCAAACGCAGTAGATTATGTAAAACATCTTAAAAAGCATGCTGAAGATCTTCCACAAGAGCTTTACGATGCTCGCGAAAAAGAAGAACAAACTAAATGGGACGCTATCATGAAGATGGACGGCACAGAAAACGCTTACTTGCTTCATAAAGAGCTTGGTGAGATGATGACTGCTACGATGACAGTAGTACGTTATAACGACCAACTTGAAGATACATTGAAAAAATTAGATGATCTTTCTGAGCGTTGGAATAACATCAACATCAATGATACACAAAAATGGAGCAACCAAGGTGCGCACTTTACACGTCAGCTTAAAAATATGTTAATTCTTGCGAAAGTAATGACAAAGGGTGCATTATTGCGTAATGAATCCCGTGGTGCTCACTATAAACCAGATTTCCCGAACCGTGATGATGAAAACTTCTTAAAAACAACAATGGCGAAGTTTGATTCAACTACTGGTAATCCTATCATCACGTACCAAGAAGTCGACGTTTCTTTAATTCCACCACGTAAACGCGACTACTCTGCGAAAGGAGACTAAAAGTTATGCAAATCGCAGCAAATACTGGAAGAATGGTCAAAGTGGAAATTTTACGTCAAGATACTAAAGGCGGCAATAGCTACTGGCAAAAATTCCAAGTGCCTTACCGTCATGGTATGAACGTAATTTCAATTTTAATGGAAATTCAAAAAAATCCTGTTACTGAAAATGGTGAAAATACTTCACCGGTAGCATGGGATATGAACTGTTTAGAAGAAGTTTGTGGTGCATGTTCAATGGTTATTAATGGTCGTCCACGTCAATCTTGTTCAACACTTGTTGATCAATTGACTGAGCCTATTAAACTAGAGCCTATGAAAACATTCCCTGTAATTCGTGACTTACAAGTTGACCGTGAACGTATGTTCAATGCACTGAAAAAAGTTAAAGCATGGGTGCCAATCGATGGTACTTATGATTTAGGTGAAGGTCCGCGTATGCCAGAAGGTAAACGTCAATGGGCTTATGAATTATCTAAATGTATGACTTGTGGTGTATGTATGGAAGCTTGTCCAAACGTGTCTGAAAAAGCATCATTCATCGGGCCAGCACCATTATCACAAGTACGTTTATTCAACACTCACCCAACTGGTGCTATGATTAAAGATCAACGTTTAAATGCGATTATGGGTGATGGTGGCCTTGCAAACTGTGGTAACTCTCAAAACTGTGTTGCTGCATGTCCAAAAGGTATTCCTTTAACAACATCTATCGCATCATTAAACCGTGCAACTACAGTGCAAATGTTCCGTAACTTCTTCGGTTCAGATCACTTCGTTGACTAATTGTACAAGCTTTACTTTAACCCCCTACACGCAAAGTGTCAGGGGGTTTTTCTATCCCAATTTCCTCCACTAAGGGATTTTGTGAATAAAACAAGCAAATAGCTGAATTTTCTATGATAATATAATAATCTCCTTTATAATGAATATATATTCATTTATCGATTCGCTAAATTTAAAAGCGAATTAATTTTAGGAGGATGGTAAGATGAAAGCAAATTATATTGAAGATTTTCGGGAATGGGCAAAGGATTTTTCTTTTTATATCGAGGTACGTGTACGTTTTTCTGAAACAGATATGTATGGTCATATGAACAATACAGTTAGCTTTACATATTTTGAACAAGCACGAATTGATTATTTCCGTCACTTAGGTATCCTAATGCCAGCTGCAATTGATGAGAATGTTGAGGGAATTCCAATAGTAGCAGATCTACAATGTGATTATGTAAGACAGGTTTTCTTTGATGATGTATTAAAAATATATACAAAGGTAGCGAAGGTTGGTAATTCATCATTGGATATTCATTATATGGGGAAAAATCAAAAAGATGAAGTTTGTTTCACGGGTCGAGGGACAGTTGTGCAAATGGACCCTCGCACTGGGAAAAGTGTAGCTTTATCTGAAGAAGCAAGGAATCATTTAGCCAGCCTTTCCATACTCTAATATAAATCGTTCTTTGACAAGCAATTTTTTTTGGTAGTGAACAACCTTTATCATTTTGAAAGGCGTTTACCAATACATTTCATTTATTTATTTATGACGGGAATTTTCGAAATTTTTAAGGAAACATGTCATATTCATGAAAATAGCCGTCACCGCTCCTCATTCCCTATCATAAGTTACAATACGTGCGGGGGAGGAGGGTGTAACTGAAAATGAATGGCTCTCATCATCGTTCTCTTTTAACAAATCGAGAACGTGAAATATTTGCGCTTTTATTAGCTGAAAAAACAACGAGGGATATAGCAGAGCAACTTGGTATTAGTGAAAAAACAGTGCGAAATCACATTTCCAATACAATTCAAAAGCTAGGTGTAACAAATCGATCTCAGGCGTTAATTGAGCTGTTACGCTTAGAAGAATTTAAATTAGACTAATGGACACTTGCTATTTCATGAAAAAAACGACAAAATAGAACTATTCAACGTATTTTTAGGAGTGAAATAGTTATATGTCGGATGAAGTAACAAAACACTCACCTGAAACCGTTGCAACGGTTGAAAAGGAATTACGCTATATAGCGGCCATTGTGAAACAAAAGGGAAGAGAAATTGTTTCGCAATATGCGATTACACCGCCACAATTTGTTGCATTACAGTGGTTAGAAGAACTTGGTGATATGACAATTGGCGACTTGTCTAACCGATTATACTTAGCTTTTAGTACAACAACAGATTTAGTGGACCGAATGGAGAAAAATGAATTAGTGAAACGAGTACGTGACGAAAATGATCGTCGTGTCGTTGTTGTTCATCTTCTCGAGAAAGGCGAACGTATTATTCAAGAGGTTATTGAAAAAAGACAACAGTATTTGCAGGAAAAACTTGTAGGTTTTAATGAGCAAGAAGTCGCGCAATTATCAGGATATCTACAAAGACTACATGTACACATGAAACAGGATTGAGGCGGAAAGTATGAATGCCCCGATAGGCGTTATTGATTCAGGAGTTGGCGGTTTAACCGTAGCAAAGGAAATTATGAAACGTTTGCCAAATGAAACGATTTACTACATTGGCGATACAGCAAGATGTCCATATGGTCCGAGAAGTCGACAGGAAGTACGGAATTTCACTTGGCAAATGGCAAAAGCACTCGAGAAAATGAATATCAAGATGCTTGTTATTGCTTGTAATACAGCGACTGCAGTAGCACTCGAAAGTTTACAAAGAAATATGCCTTTTCCGGTACTAGGCGTTATTAATGCTGGCGCACGTGCAGCTGTAAAGAAAACGAAGCGACATGAAGTCGTTGTGCTTGCAACAGAAGGAACCATTAAAAGTGGGGCGTATGAGGAAGCCTTACTGTCACTCAATACGTCAACACATATTATTCCACTTGCTTGTCCAACATTTGTCCCACTTGTTGAAAGTGGCGAATATAAAGGTGGATTTGCTAATAAATTAATTACAGAAGGCTTAAAGCCGTTGAAAAATGAACAATTTGATACGGTCATCTTAGGATGTACACATTATCCAATTTTGCAAAAACAAATTGAAGCTGTTGTCGGAGAAGATGTTTTCGTGCTATCTTCTGCAGAGGAAACAGCAAAGGATGTTCAAGAAATGCTTGAGTATAATGGCACGTTGGCTGATTCAACTATAGTGCCTGCTCATAAATTTTATGCCACAGGGTCGGTACCCATTTTCCGTTCAATTGCTGAAAATTGGCTTGAACAAGGTACTCTCGATATAAAACGTATGACATTAAAATAAAAAATCAGCTTAGCGACGGGCTAGGCTGATTTTTGCTGTTTTTAGCAACTAACGTAGAGAACCGTACACTTTTTTGAATGGTTAAAGTATGATAAGATGAGTGCGAAAGTTTTAGGAGGAACAAGAATGATGACAAGATTTGATGGAAGAAATGCAGATGCACTGCGACCAGTAAAAATAGATAGTGAGTATTTAGTACACCCTGAAGGCTCAGTTTTAATTCAAGTTGGTAATACAAAAGTGATTTGTACAGCAACAATTGAGGATAAGGTTCCAGGATTTTTACGTGGACAGGGCAAAGGTTGGATCACGGCAGAATATTCGATGCTACCTCGTGCAACAGCACAGCGTACACCACGTGAGTCATCACGAGGCAAGGTGAATGGTCGTACAATGGAAATCCAACGTTTAATAGGCCGTGCATTGCGTGCTATTGTTGACTTAGAGGTACTTGGGGAGCGAACAGTGTGGATTGATTGTGATGTTATTCAAGCGGATGGAGGAACACGTACAGCCTCTATTACAGGTGCATTTGTGGCAATGACACAGGCAATCGCTAAATTCGGTGCCGAAAAGCCTTTTGAAAAATTTCCTGTGACTGACTATTTAGCAGCAACAAGTGTTGGAATTGTCGAAGAACAGGGGGCAATTTTAGACTTAAACTATGTAGAAGATGTTGATGCAGCTGTTGATATGAATATTGTGATGACAGGAGCAGGACAATTTGTTGAGCTTCAAGGAACAGGAGAAGAAGCAACATTTTCTCGTTCACAGTTAAATGATTTACTAGCATTAGGTGAAAAAGGGATTCAAGAGTTAATTGCACTACAAAAAGAGACACTTGGCGAATTGGCAGATCAAATTGGAGGACAAAAGTGATGAAGCAAGTAGTAATCGCGACGAAAAATAAAGGAAAAGCAAAGGATTTCGAAGCTTTATTTGGTCCACTTGGCTATGAAGTGGTAACCATGTTTGAAGTGGCACCAGAAATGGATATAGAAGAAACGGGCACTACATTTGAGGAAAATGCAGTCTTAAAGGCAGAGGCATTAGCCAAAGAGCTCGGCACAATCGTTATTGCAGATGATAGCGGCTTAGCTGTCGATGCATTAGATGGAGAGCCAGGCGTTTATTCTGCACGGTATGCAGGCGACCATGATGATGAAGCGAATATAGTCAAACTGCTAGAAAATTTAAAGAATGTTGAAGATGAAAATCGTACAGCACGCTTCTGCTGCTGTATTGCCATTGCAGGTCCTAATTTTAACACAACTACAGTTTTCGGTACTTGTGAGGGTGTTATTGCCCATGAAAAACGCGGTACAAATGGCTTTGGCTATGATCCAATCTTCTACGTACCAAGCTTAGGCCGTATGATGGCTGAGCTATCACCAGCAGAAAAGGCTGCCATTTCTCACCGTGGAAATGCAATTCGTCAGTTGAAGGAACAATTGTCAAATCTTATAAAATAAGAGGTGATATCCATGCAAATACTAGTGATGAGTGATACACACGGTGATAGCGATGTGATTGAAAAGGTTCGAGGCTTTTATCCAAACATTGACATTTTGATACATTGTGGGGATAGTGAGCTTCCTTTCTCCCATCAGGTATTAGAGGGCATGAAAAAAGTACGGGGTAATTGTGACGTTGATTCAGCCTTTCCAGATGAAATAGTGATTGATGTTGACGATATAAAAGTTTTTGCAACCCATGGTCATCTATTTAATGTGAAAAGCTCTTTGCTATCATTATCCTACCGAGCAAAAGAAGTGGATGCACAAATTGCCTGCTTCGGACATTCTCATATGCTAGGAGCAGAGATGATTGATGGTATATTATTTTTAAATCCAGGGAGCCTGTTAAAGCCGCGTGGACGCCAAGAGAAGAGCTTTGCCGTTGTGGAGATTAATCAGACAACTTTTAAAGTTGATTTCTTTACGGACGATCACCGGCTTTTAGACGCTTATACATTTATGCGAAATGAATAATGATGGTTGTAGAAATCCGCTTTATTTAGCGGATTTTTAATTTGTAGGCGGCTTGAAGGTGTTCTTAGTGGTAAAATTGACTATGAATTAATTTTAATGATGAAGGAAAAATAAATATAAAAGACAATAAAGGAGAGAGTATGGAAAATATATTTGGATGGAATTTTGATAATAGTTATGTCCAACTAGCTAGCATTTTTTATTCAGAACTAGCCCTTAACCCTGTACGTGCTCCTAAGCTGGTCAAATTAAATGAGGCGGTTGCCTCGTCATTAGGTTTAACGATTGAAGCCTTATCTAGCGAGGAAGCGGTTGCGATTTTTGCAGGAAATAAGGTTCCAGCTGGAGGGAATCCTATTGCTCAAGCCTATGCTGGTCATCAATTTGGGCATTTCAATATGCTAGGCGATGGCCGAGCACTGTTGCTTGGAGAGCAAATAACCCCAAATGATGAACGTTTTGATGTCGCGCTAAAAGGCTCAGGAAGAACGCCTTTTTCTCGTGGCGGAGACGGCAGGGCAGCACTTGGACCCATGCTGCGTGAATATATAATTAGCGAAGCCATGCATGCACTTGGTATTCCCACTTCACGAAGCTTGGCTGTTGTAACAACAGGTGAAACAATTATCCGTGAATCTGAACTTCCGGGTGCTGTTCTAACTCGTATTGCCAGCAGTCATTTGCGCGTCGGTACCTTCCAATTTGCAGCACAGTGGGGAACAGATGAGGAGCTAAAAATGTTGGCAGAATATACATTAGAGCGACATTTTCCAAATGCAGATCAGGCTCAAAATCGTTATCTTTATCTACTACAGGAAGTAATCAGAAAGCAGGCCTCTCTTATTGCAAAATGGCAGTTAGTTGGCTTTATTCATGGTGTGATGAACACCGATAATATGACTATTAGTGGTGAAACGATTGATTATGGCCCCTGTGCATTTATGGATACCTATGACCCAGCGACAGTGTTCAGCTCCATTGATAGACAAGGTCGTTACGCATATGGCAACCAGCCCAATATAGGTGGCTGGAATTTAACACGCTTGGCTGAAACATTATTACCTTTAATTCATGAAAATCAAGAGGAGGCAATAACCTTAGCTCAAGAAACATTGCAACAATATCCCAAATTGTATCATGATCACTGGCTAGCGGGTATGCGTGCAAAGCTTGGAATTTCTAATGAAGAAGAGCAGGACGCGCTTCTTATTGAAGAGCTACTTAAGCTTATGCAGCAATATCAAGCGGACTATACAAATACATTTATTGCATTAACCTTTGAAAGATGGGACGAATCACAGCTATTTAGCTCATCAGCATTTAAAGAGTGGCATAGTAAATGGCTTGAGCGATTAACAAGACAATCGCAAACAAAGGAAATGTCCCACCAATTAATGCGTAATCATAATCCAGCAATTATTCCACGAAACCATCGTGTAGAAGAAGCATTAGAGGCTGTAGTCGAGCATGGGGACTACACTGTTATGAACAAATTATTAAAGGCCCTTGCGCAGCCGTTCGAGCATTCTAATGAGCAATTACAATACGCAGCATTACCAGCACCATCTACACAGCCATATCGTACATTTTGTGGCACATAATTAAGCGAGGGGAACTCCCTTCGTTTTTTTATTTTGTCAAAAGGTCACTTCTAGAATCCAAGCGCATACCCTATGTATGAATAAATGCTAAAGGAGACTAGATTAGATGTATAAATATTCAAAGGGTTGGTTTGTTAAAGAATTGCGTAAACATGGAATCCTAGTACACCCTCAATTAAAAAATCATTTAGGGCTTTTTAAAGAATCTGAGCTTCGCAATTTATATTATCGCTTTGTTGTAAAAGAAACGCTAGAAACGAATCAAAAATAAAATGTTTGAACTACTCTTCTGTAGGAGAGAATTGATTCTACAGAAGGGAGTGATTTGATGTGGAGAAAACCATGGATTTTAACGCAAACATGGCAGGATGTATTGTTTTTGCATTGGCCGGTTCCTCCTTCTATACTAGAGCAGCAAATCCCAAAAGATTTAAAAGTAGATCTCTTTGAACAAAACGCTTGGCTTAGTATAGTGTTTTTTAAAGTAAACGGACAAAGACTACGATTGCTACCAGCATTCCCTGGAACTGATTCCTATGTACAGCTCAATATACGTACCTATGTGACGTACAAGGGAAAGCAAGGTATTTATTTTTTTAATTTAGATGTGACAAATCGCTTTGTTGCACAATTAGCTTCCATGGGTGGTTTAAAATACCGTTATGCAAAAATGGCACTACAACTAAAGGATAATAGCTACTTTTTTACAAGCCATAGTAATAAATTTAAGGAAAGAGCAAGGATTTCTTATAAACCATTGCCTAGTGAAATACCTAGTAGCAGCTTTGATAAGTGGTTAGTAGAACGCTATTGCTCATGGACAAAATCGAAAAATGTATTATTACGTATCGATATACATCATTTACCTTGGCAGCTTCATAAAGCGCAAATCAATATTGAAAGCAACACGCTAACTCCTTTTACGAATGAAATGCTCCAAAGGACTCAACCAATAGTTCATTATGCAAAGTGCAAGAAGGCGAACATTTTTCCACCTGTTGTTGAACAGAAAAACCAGATTTATTAACAAAAAAATCAATGTTAATAGATCTGGTTTTTATGACTAGAAGAGATAACAAAACTGGAGGACAATCGCTTGGGCAATCATATCTGACATAGCAAGTGCTTCAGCCTCAATTTCATCAAAAATGTTTACATCTGTTTGATAATCTTTTTGTATCATGGTTATCGCTTCATTTTTCGTTAACGCTAAATGTGTATAGAACATTTGTTGCACACCTTCTATGCTTAAGTAAGGATTGATACTGTGTAAAAATATAGCAATTTCATCAGCGTTTCGATACCAATCTTTTTCTTTAGCATCTGCTGTTTTAGCATCTCCTTTAACAGCAGCAGTCACTAATTGTGCTGCTATAGTAAGATGTTCCTTTATTAAGGTAGCATAATGATCAGCAATGGCATCACCATAGAATGGGCGTAGACAATTGCCTAAGTCAGTCGCATTGCGCAACAATCGTTGTTGCACGAAGGGAAAATCAGGAAGATTAAAAACAATGCTAATAATTGTCATCCTCGTCCAATTGACATGCTCCATCCAGAGAAGTCGATTCATCGCCATAAAGTCAGCCTCAGTTTTACTTATACAGCGCCGATAATCATTTGACGGTCTTAAAAAATGGCGAACTGGTGCCGTATAATTAGTGTATGGAGCGGGATATAGCATACTAAGGGTAAACCCTTGTGAATAAGGATACAATAATTCACTCCTTTTTATTTTTCCTTTACTTTAGAATACTCTTTAAAAATTTCGAGTATGATAGAAGGCAAAATCGATTATTCTTCATACCATCTACAGTAAGATTAATGTCTGTTATAAAATTATTTGCAGTGTTAGTTAAATAAAGGAGGGCTTGATCAATTACCCAGATAATTGCTGCGCATGACCAACCCCACGAAGCTGCTGATAATCCCCAGTTTCAATTATCCTGGTGAAATACAATATGACCGTTATGTTAATGCGACATTTTGTTACCGATAAGCCTCTACTTCAAATTCAGACATTTCAACACGAATAGGGGCTGAAGAAAACTGCACCATCAAGAGATCTCATCACCTTAACGGAAAAAGGCACTCGCTAAATTAGTTTGTATCATTTCATTCCTTTAATGTTAAACCTATGGAGATTTATATTGAAACTTACCCGCATTATTTATTAAAATATATATATTATACAAATTAATCAGAGGTTCACCTTCTGTTACATCAGTTGGAATAAAAAGTGCAGAATATTTTTGCTCTAGTAAATCGTTCTCTACTTACTGACCTTAACTCTCTGCTTATATCAGCATTGACAACATGAGTATCTTGTTGTGCATTTGCAAAACGGTATCATAACTCTCGTTTTTGCAACTCATCATTTTAGTAAAAAAAAACGGTCAATCCAAGCAAAAAGAATGAAAAAGGTAGCATAAAGTCACTAATTAATTCATATAATAATCTTTATGAGGCAAACCTTGCCTTCAAAGTAAAATTAATGTTGACATTTCCCCATAAAGTACATATAATAAATATTGTCCTTCATATGAAATATATAGAAACGACATCATGTCTCAGTAGCTCAGCTGGATAGAGCAACGGCCTTCTAAGCCGTCGGTCGGGGGTTCGAATCCCTCCTGGGACGTACTAAAATCAGTCACAAACCATTGATACAATTGGATTTGTGAGAAACTAGGGATTCGGTCGGGGCTTCGGTCACTGATGCAGAATCCCTTTTTTATTACCCTAAGAAATTACGTGAATATAGTACCGAAATTATCTTCCAATTCAATTGAATGGAGGATTTTTTTTATGACCAAAAAGTCGGGGTTATTTGATGTAGATTTCTCAATGACAACTAAAGAGCTTACCGCTTCTATCAAAGGGGAGAAGTCAATGGCTGCTCGTTACAAGCTCTTTTCAGAAGCGGTGAGAACTATTATAAGTCAAATGGAGGTTAGTGGTTATAGACCACGTACCATTAAGGATTATGATACAGTGCTGATGAACTTCTTAAAGAGTGCAGGGGTTACCTATTTGGAAGAAATCACTGTAAACACAATTTACTCATGGCTTGATAGTATGCAGGTAGTGAATCAAACAAAGCTAACACGCCTAAAAGTTCTGAAATCGTTCTTAGGCAAGTGTTCCACCAATGGTTGGCTGAGCTTAAACTTTTGGGAATCAATCAATGTGAAGGTAGATAAGAAGGTTAAAAGGGGAGCAAAGCCTAATGATATTGCTATCTTAGTGTCGCTAATTGATAAGACTACATTCATTGGTCTAAGAGATGTGACTGCCATTTTAACAATGTACAAGACAGGGGTTCGCATTAACACGTTGGGGCAGTTAAGAGAGTCGCATATTGATTGGGGAAACAAAGTTCTTGTGCTAGATGGAGCGATATTGAAAAACCACCAAGTGTTGAAGTTACCAATTGATGACCAATTAATTGATTTATATCGAATACTAATTCAATGTAATGACAAGCTTAGAGAACACTATGGAGAAAGTAATGCCAACTTGTTTATATCCTTGAAGGCAACAACATTGAACACGAAGTCAACTAACAATGCCATTTCTAAACAACTTACTAAGTATGCTAAGCGCTATGGACTTGAGAATATCAATGCACACGCTATAAGAAGGGCTTATGCAAAGAACTTACATGACAAGGGAGCGAGTGTAGCATTAATCTCAAAAGCTCTCGGTCATAGTGATTTGGCTGTAACAACACAATACCTTGATTTAGATGTGGAAGAAGTGGCAAAAGATTTAAGGGAGTATCTATAAATTATTATGGCTGTCTATGTCTTAGATTCATTTAGATTCTTTGATGTAGGCGGTTAATTTTGCACTAAGCCGTTGTCCTTAACTCAGTCTTCGTGTAATGGATATTAAACTACTTATTGACATTTTAGGGTTTTTGAAATAACATATGAATACTAAAGAATACAAATGAATACAAGATTGATTTTAAGGAGATGCTTTTTATGAATACACCTAAGACTATAACATTTAGAACTGATGAAGCGACATATGAAAAAATCGAAAAGCTAAAGGAAATATTGTTTCAGGGAAAAGATGTAAGTAATTCAGAAGTTCTACGTTATGCAATCGATTCTTTATATAATAATCAGGAGAAAGTTTTCTTTGAAGACGAAAGGATTCTTGAAGTTGTTAAATCATTTATTACATTCGGATTCCTAAGGAGTGCTGATTTTAATGAATTTAACCAAGTGGATTTTAAGTTACTAGAAAATATTTTAGGGATGATTGATGAAGTATATGAAGACTATGAGATTTCGGAAATTAAAGAGGCGGGAAAACTTTACGGTTCTGATGAAACAATAACTAAAGGAAAGTTAGTTCGTTTCAAACATCGTATAGTGCCAGAACTGTTTTTAAAAGTTATGCATAGTTGGAAGGAAGAATATAAAAATTTTACAGATGATGAATTAGTGGATTTAATATTGGATAAATTTGCTGAGGAAAGCTTTAAGAATGATGCAAAAATTAAATTCCATATCGAATAAAAAGATTTCTTTTTAGCAATAGTTTTAGGCACTGACAGCACAAAAAATAAGAGATTCCTTAATCCTAATGAATCTCATGTGCCTAGTTAATTAGCGAGAAAATCAATTACTAATATAAAGAAAGACTATTAGTAGTTGAACATCTCGCAAAATGACTATTAGCTAAAAGGAGCAGATTAAATTGGAATTAACAACATTAGAAGCTATTCAATACTGTATTGATGAAGGTATTGAGGGAGCAGAGAAAAGGTTACAAAGCTATGAACGTAGAGGGAGAATTGATAATTCAAGTGTTCTAGAAGCTTTGATAAAAGACTTTCTTACAATTCATGTAACTTGTGAACTTAAAACAGATGAAGAAGGCAAGATTCTAAAAGGTAAAGAGCGCAGATTCCTTTTAGGTGAGAAACGTAGCGAACGAGCAGAACGTATAGATGGTCGGAGAAGCAATGGGGCTAACAGAGAAGAAGACAGAAATCTTCTTGACGAACATATCCTTAGAACCATTGTCAAGCTAGAACCAAAATACTGGAATTATGAAAAAGATACTGTTGAAATTACAACAACGGAGCTTATTCAACATTATGCTCTGATAAATCCAAATGAAATTGAGCATAAAAAAATTTTGAAAATAATCCATGATAATATTTTTGGTGAATCGAAGCTAGTCTACGCACATCAAATCACTGAGTACATTCGAGGTTATATTCGAGATACATATCGTAACATTTTAACAAGTTCTCTTAATGCACTTGAGAAGAGCGACAGAATAATATTATCATTTCGTTACTTTGTTGCTGACAAAACAGGAAACAATGAAGTTGATGAATTTGGTTATACTGCTATGAAGGCACAGATAGAGTCTGAAATAGATGACTTCAATTATAGAAATAATACTAGATACGCATTGAACGCCTATCAAAAGATGAGAGCCAAAGAAAAGCGTTTTCGCAAAGAAATAGAAAGAGACTTTTTGGAGCATATGGAAAAGAAATGTGACATTCTTGTCTATAAGAAAAATGTTATTCGTATTCTGAATAAAGAGAGTGTTAAAGTTGCACCAGAATTGTCTACACAGGTCTATTCAGACATTCTTTTGAAGCGTGTAAAAGCGCATTACATTGAAGCTTCATCAAATTTGGATAGTAGTTTTTTTGAGCGATATAGGAGCTTCATCCTTGCAAAAGTGATTGAAGGTTATGATGTGAAGCTTCCTGATTGGTGTTTGGAGTATTTCGGGAGATATTCAGGTGGGTTTGGTCAAGTAACTTTTCATGAAGACTTACTTACAGAGGAAGAGAAGGAGGCAGTTGGTTTGATTGCAGTTTCTCCATATAATGAAGCAGAAATTGAGACACAGTTACCATTTTAAAGCAAAAAGCATATCATTAAGTTGAGTGTGCTTTTTTTGTGTCAAATTGTTTGTTTCGCAATGCTTATGGGTTCATACAAAGCCATTCAGCGTGATACGAAGATTAATGATACAAGAAGCGTAAGAGCAAGAATAAGCTTTTAGATGAAATTAAGCGTGTAGCGAGGTTGAACAGATTCAAATTTGAGTTAGCTTATAGTAACAATAGAAAAAACTCACAGAGCCGTTTAATAAGCTTGTGAGCTTTTAATAATAAAGACGAGGGTTCATCTTCCATAAAAGTCATTTGAATGGCGTCATCATTAAATATGTTCAAGCTAATTCTCAATGAAATTTATTTTAAGCTGAAGTTTCAAAATGAGTTCACTTACTTAAATTTTTCTGCTACTTTCATAAAACCCTCAATTTTGTCGGGTTGTTCCAAAGCTTTAGACATAAACATCTGCAAAAACTTATCTTCAGGGCTACTAGATGAATTTTTTTGAATTTGTGCAATAGCTAATTCGACTGTTTGCTCTAGCATTTCATTATTTCTTAATTTAACAACATCTTTAAGTTCAGCAATAGAATCTTGGATATTTAAAAGATAAGGTACTAT
This sequence comes from Lysinibacillus sp. UBA6686, assembly GCF_002455205.1. NCBI lineage: Bacteria > Bacillati > Bacillota > Bacilli > Caryophanales > Bacillaceae > Lysinibacillus > Lysinibacillus sp. UBA6686. The sequence continues at coordinate 29,355 of NZ_DKJS01000064.1, forward strand.
GTTGTGATTTTGTGTATCGTATTTTAAATCATCATTATCTTGAGGGCTTTCTTCTTGAATACCGAAAGATAAAATTGTTTCTCGTAGTCTATTTTTAGCATTTTCGGCTTTCTCTAAATCATTGGTTGCGTAAGTGATTGTTCTTACATTTGCTAAATCGAATGGAATGGAAGTATCTTCATCTTTAATAGGAATCAAGGGTTTATTTAGAGCGTGACGGAAACCAATTTCATAAAAAGCGTTAGGATTATGTTCAGTCATATCTGCGATAACCAACTCTGCTGTTTCTAAGTGGTTAATAATAGTGGTATCAATTTTATCAACACCATGTATTTGGTCAACTCGAATTACTTCAAACTCAAGTTCTTTACAGACTGGCTCAATAATATGTTTTAAAACTGTATCGGAGCGTTTTCTTTGTGGTGAATTATCTGCTCCAATTGGACAAACTACAAAACAAGTTTTCATAATCAAACCTCCATGGCAATATGTATACCAAAAATTGAATTTATTGGTACTTATGTATTGTAGCATGTTTCAGAACCTTTGTGGAACAAATGTAAAACACTGTTACGGCAGACGATACGATAAGGTCTAATACCTTAGAAGGCTATTTAACAATAAAGTGCAGTGCTATGCAGAAAAATTCCTATACAATGCTCGAATTGAATAAAAATTCAAATAGTAGAGGTACATAAGGGGAATTATTTCATCGTCTAAAGTGTGTAGTGGTAGATAGATAATTTCATGAAAGAACTAGGGTCTTTACGATAGTGGATGCGATTAGATTAAAAGACCATAAAAAGGAAACAATTCAATGAGAAACGGTTGATTTATGGGGGCATTTCTGTATGTTCACTTACAGCAGATTGCCCCTTAAAATATAGATTTTATGTGAGTTGAGGTGAGCTGTCATGAAGCTATCAGATGGCTTATTCAAGGTCGCAGGAGAGCTGTGACAAGTCGTTACAGGTTGAGTTGACACATTGGTCAGAGAAGGACAATGGCGTGTCAAATGGATGATTGGAGCGCTACACGTGTGGGAGTAGAGAGGGGGTATTTTCCGATATTTTGATGTTGTTGAATGAAGAAATGGAACTACCTACTACACGCACATCAACAGGATAATGAAGCGATACGAGAGCAACCTTCAGTAGATAGATGGTATAAACTAAGTGTTTATGCCATTTTTGATTATGTACAAGGGATTCAAAGAAATGGTATGATTTGGATATGAATGATTATGGAGGCATTTGTATGACACTTTTAGATACAAAAATCAACTTCTTACATGAACGTGTTGATAGTAAAAGTTTTGAGGGAAGTCATAAAGTATATGAGGGAAAGATAGATGTGTTTTTAAGATTCCTTATGGAAGAAAAAAGCGTTAACGATAAAAACTTTTTAGCATATCTAGAAGGTGTAGATTCAGATGTAATTTGCGAAAGTATAGAATATTATGTTGAGAAGAATAGAGTGAATTTTAAAGGTACAGTTGAGTTGCATAAAGTAGTTGTATTTACATTTTTTGACTACCTAAGTGCGAATGAGGGTATCAAAAATCGCTATTTTGATAGCAAAGATAATTTTAATATATTAAAAGACCATGTTGAAAAGAAGATTGATGACTTAGGGCTAAAAGAAGAAAAAAGTAGAGAAATCATATCAGATGACATGTTTGAGGTTCTGCTTAATGCTTGTGATGAAATATTAAATGGATTTGATTTAGAGCAAATGCTTTGTAAAGAACCTAACGAGCATAATAACCCTATTCAAATGTATATTTCAGCCTTAATTACAAAGCTTGTGTTATTTGCAGGTTTAAAGAATCATGTTTTAACAAGTCTTTCAATTGATGATTATGATAGCGAATTGAATATATTAAGTGTTAATAAGTTTGAGATACATCTACCAAACAATTTTTCTAAACAAATGAAGCAATATTTGACGTTAAGAGATAAGGTTATTGAAAAATCAAATAGTAGTGCTAGTAGTTTATTTATTATGAAAGATGGAAGTGAAATTGGTTCTCAAATAAGTAATAATTTTCATATTTTAACTAAAATAAAAGGCAATATAACTGCTGATGGAGTGGCTAAATATGCTATTATCCAAATGATAAAAGAAGGTATTGACACCTCTCTTGTTAAACAAGTAACAGGTTATAGAGATACTACAATTGAACATTGCCTAGAGAATTTTAGAGAAATTTCAGGGGAAAATGCTATCAATAGGTTATTAAATTCAAAGTTAAGAAACTTGTATGCTTTTGATAAAATGTGATTATCTTCATCCTTTAATAAAATCATACTTTTAAGATGTTTTTTTTAAGAGAACATGCCTTATTTCTTAATAAACTTTAAAAGGAATTAATAATTATTTATATAATTGAAGAGGTGATGAAATGAAATTTTTATACAGTTCGATGCTCATTCATGAGGATATAAATGATATAGAAACAATTATTAATAACATTGGGAATGATAAAATAGAATTAGTTTTAGATTCCAATATTTGCGTATACCTTAGGGATTTTTATAAAGAGCCTAGTACAATAACATCTAGAGTAGAAATATGGAGTGAACTAAAAAAACTGTTGTATTTAATTGAATACAATGATTTAGAAGTAGATTTTTATTTAGGGTTAGAAGAATCATCAAGAAATAAAAGTAATTTTGAAATTATTGAAGACAAGTTTTTTGATACTTTTAATGTATTAAGTAACTTATTTTCTTTGGATTATTTACAAATGATAGAACATAGTAAGTTGATTAAATTCGATGCTCCCATTAAAGATAATAGTTTAAAACAGTCATCTAAAATGAAAGCGTTAGAACAAAAAGGGGTATTTCAGAATCAACTATTTTTGAATTATGCATGTTTACTAAAATTATATTTGCTTGTAGAAGAAAAAGATAAGTGGACAAATGTTGAAAAAATGAAATTATATCTAGATTTTTTAGAAAAAGATTTAGATGTTTTAGGTGGAGCAAATATTCTATTTGGTCATTTATTATTAAGTGGAGAAACTAAAGCCAAAAAATTAATTCACCCTCAGAAGAAAAAAAGAGAAGAAGTAATTCATGCTATTTGGAATGCAGCAATAGATTTAACTTTTCCAAATTTGGTTACACATAAGTTTTTTAATAGAACAAAGGTACCGATATTTGTTACTGCAGATGAAAGATGCTGGAGAATTTTTAACTCTTTGAAAATGAGAGCTATGATAACTGATAATAATGGGTTAGCTACAGCACCATTTGTAGAAATGGATTTATCAGGTACACTATGGAATAATAAAGAGTTGTTAGATATTAATCAATATCATGATACGATAATTGATAGAAGAAAATATTATAACATAACTCGTAATAAAGATTTATCTAAAATTTTAGATAATTTGAGAATGGTTTGTTATGGCTTAGAAAAAGAATTGTGTGAATTGTTTGATTGATTTAGTTTTTCTTAAAATCATGATTTAAAAGTTTCTAAATTAAGTTTGATATAATATTTTTGTACTTTAATTTCATTAACAAAGAAACAATAATCAAGCGTACGAGAATAACCACAACAAAGAGCTAATTTTTTACATACTATATTATAGATTTGCCGAGTCTTTAAGAAGAGCTAAATGACAACCTAAGTTTGAGTATGATATTGGGTTTTAAGATAGAGTAACGGTTATTGGATTAGGACAGGGGCGTGGTGGTAACCTGCTATTGATATGTGACTTGTTTCACTCATACGAATTGAAGTTGCTAGGAAACGAACTAAGCTTTGCAATAGGCTTGTATAATGTTATCATTGGTTCAAAGATAGTTTCGGTCTAAAAACGTAATTTGACCGAATCCCTAGTAGAGTTTAAAAACGTCTCAAATTGTTGGTATGACTGTGTTGTCTCAGTAGCTCAGCAGGATAGAGCAACGGCCTTCTAAGCCGTCGGTCGGGGGTTCGAATCCCTCCTGGGACGCTAACTTAAGCCTTACAGCCACAATGGTTGTAAGGCTTTTTATTTTTATGTATAAATGCATATTTTGTTATTTGGTGCCCAGAAGGTGCCCAAATCACTTTTTTTTATCAAAATGAGTATTGGCTCTTTGATCAGTTTCTTCTAATAAATGTCCATAAGTATTCATTGTTGTGGTAATACTTGAATGTCCCAAACGAGCTTGAATATATGGGCAGCAGGGTAAAATGCAAATAAGAAATGACTAAATACAACCATTAAACAGGCTAGTCCTCTTAAACCATCTAAATAATAAATTCGATTAAATATAATATTTCACTAGCGTCGCATTAAAATAATTCAACATACTTCAAAAAACTGAATTTTCTGCAATATTATCCATACATAAAAAAAGCCTTTATAATGGTTGGGCGGTAGTAAACCATCCAAATCCAAAATAAAGGACATAAGCATGGATAAGTTTACACGAAAAACATCATTTGAACAATGGTTTTCACCTATTTCTTCTACACAAATGGAGATATTAGTTGAAATTCATCAATTAAATTACTATACAAAAAAGCTTCACATCGCTTCATTCTTGAAATTATTACTGTTTGCGCAGCTAAATGAAACCGAAAGTCTACGTGCCATTAGTGACACGCTGTTATCAGATGACTTACAAAAAGCGACGTATTTAGAGTCCATTAGCTTTTCGCAGTTAGGTCGGCGATTAAACCAAGTGCCAACTGAGTTTTTCCAACGAATTTTTCTAGACTTAGTCGAGCAAATTCATGAGAAAATGAATTTTGAGCATAGGCGAAAAACCACAACACCACTGAAAATCATTGATTCCAGAACACTGCCATTAAACTTAAACA